>JAKOPB010000068.1 GCA_022257805.1 Nanobdellati archaeon | reverse complement strand
TTTGATCCTTTTCTTGGACTTCTTGTTTCCGGCATACTATCACTTAACCTCTATTTTTTACCACGTAAACCTTTAAAAACGTGTGGGTCAAACCACGGAATTTTTAAATATTCCGTATCTTTACATAGCTTCCAAGGCTGGGCGCCTGCACGAGCAATGGTGGACCAGGCTTTTCTACTGACTTTCTACCAAACGGGTCTTGAAAGACTCTGCTTTCAAGTCAGGAAGTCTTAAACCGCCTTCCCTTACGCTGAGAGACAACCATAACTTAGAAACTAAGGTATTTAAAGATTGTCTTATCCCATGGGCTCTCCTACCTCGAAACTACAGGTTTAATAATATTGAAATTTTTGGTATATTAGATGAGCTCTGTGCAAGAAGAAGTCGTAGAGGAGATATCCTCAAAGATCGAAGACGCAGAAAGAGACAAAGATGCGCTTACAAACAAGGTCTTCTTTACCAAATACGGGACGGTCGTAAAGGTGTATCCGAAATACCCCATAACCGGTTTTTATACCACTATCACCAACCTTCTTGTCCTAGAGCTAAGCTACGTCAACAGGAAGGAAAGGATGGAAAACGAGGTGAAGGTCAAGGAAAAGGTACGGGATGCAGGTTTAAAGGCACCTGAAGTACTGACCGTGGGCGAAAAAGCTATAGAGTTCGAGAAGGTTTCAGGACAGCCGGGTTTCGAGTTCCTGGAGTCCTGTACAGAAGATGAAGCAACCGAGCTCGGCAGGAAGGTAGGGGGCTTTCTATCCAAACTCCACGATATGGACGTGGCATTGAGGGACTTCAGACTCTATAATATGATTGTAGACGGCGATGATATATACCTTATAGATCACGAGTACTCCAGACTGGATGCCCCCGAGACTCTGAAATGGGTGGACGAACTTACACTTTTTTCCAGTGTCAGGCAGACCCCAAACTACATGAGTTTCCGATCGGGATACACAGAGAAAAAAGAAGTGAGCTGGACGACAACGTTTCTGAGCTCCGTCACATCTTTCCTACACGCCCTGTTTATAGAGCGCAGTTTCAAGAGGCTAAAAAACGTTTTTTTGAGTGCGAAAAAAGATATAATGGGTGGTTAAGATTCTGGGCCTTGAGGCACTGACATACGAGCTGCTGATCGATATAGGGATCCCTTTCCTGGCCATAGTCTTCTTTCTGGAGGGTTCTCTCTTTGGAAAGCTGCTACCGACGGACTTTATACTCCCTGCCGCCGTCGTCCTCTACGCCACCCAGACCCGCCACTATTTTCTGTTGGTAACCTTCACGGCACTTTCCTCGACCATAGGCCAGTACTGGCTGCTAATCCAGGTCCGTAAGAACAAGGAGAAGATACTGGAACACCGTTATATAAAGGTCGCGGAGGACAAGCTCGAAAAGGCCGAGGACAAGTTCGAAAGACATGGACTTAAGGCAGTTTTTATATCCAACATGATCCCGGGTGTACGAGGCTTTCTGACCATCCCTGCCGGAATGGAAAGGACCAAACCCTGGAAGTTCGTCCTGGTATCCGGAGCAGGAACCGCAATCTACCACTCGGCCCTCGTCGCAATAGGCATAGGGATAGTGACGATTTTCTGAGCCCTGATCTTTGCAGGATAGTTTAGGACCTTTGGTATTAATTGTGGCGCCGGGGGCGGGACTTTCAGTTAAGCTGAAAGTATGAAACTTCAGTTACAACTTTTGAACCCATGTAGGTTTTGGCTTGGGCACAGAAGGAGGGGGGTAGGGGACTGATCAGGCATCGTTCTTGCAGGGGCGGGATAAAGTTTTTTAAGAGTGGAGAGGCAATGTAGTATTAACTTATAAACTTATAAGTTTATAGGTTAATTAAATGAGAATAATAAAAAACTAAGTGATATGATAGGATGATAGGTCTTTTTGGTGAAGGGAGATCCGAAACGAAGAAGAAGATAATCAACGAATTGCTATCTGGTAGGAGGTCGCTGAAGGAGCTGTCCGAGAAGATAGGCGTTTCTAAGCAGGCTCTTTTGAAGCATCTAGATAAGATGGAGGGAAGAGGTATAGTTAAGAGCCAGAGTGTTCCAGGGGAGCGAGGAAAGATTAAGAAGTACGGCCTCGGCAACTACTCGGCCATGATATCCATCGATGAAAGAGGCTTTGTAGTTCACTTCGAAGTGGATTCACCCCTTGACTCTCAATTCCCCCTTGTAAATCAGATTTCTCAAGAGAAGTACAAAGAAGAGGTTTTGTCTTACTTAGAGAAGCTACCTTTGGAGAAGGATAACCTGAATGTCATACTCTTCGGTTCGGTTGCCAGAGGCGAGGCTACGTGGAAGAGTGATATAGATGTGGCCTTTGTTTCTTCAAACTGGAGCGAGGAAAATAAGTTAAGTATAAAAGATGAAATTTCTGAAGTTTCTATGCAGAAGGAAGTTGAGAGCTCAATGAACCCTCATTTCGTGACGTTTGAAGAGCTGAATGAGGGTGGAGGCATTACCGACGAAATAAAGAAAGATGGGATTATTATTTACGATAGTGGAAGTGATGAAATATGGGAGAAAATGGAAAGGTACAGGAGTATTTGAAATCTGCGGAAGAGTGGCTGAAGGCTGCAAAATCTTCCCTGAAAAGTGCACCAGAACCTGCTGCTTTCAATGCATTGCACTCTGCAGAACTTGCAGCAAAGGCTGCTTTGGTTATGAAAACAGGAGAAGAACACAAAACTCATAATGTGGGCGGGGAGTTCGGTAAGCACTTTCGAGATAGGGTTGGAAATCAAGTTTGTAGAGAATTGAGTAGAAAGATGATGAGGTATAGTAAACTTAGATATCCGGACGAGGAAGTCGGAGAAGATGAAGCGAGGGAGATTATAAAATTTTCCGAGGAATTTCTTGGTACTGTAAAGGCTTTGTTAGAGGTTAATGGATTATGAAAAATGTACCCGGGGTAATACTATAGAAATTTATAAACTTTCTTTGGAAGCTGTAGGCCTAAATTTCTCAGAAGATCTGAGTTAGCGCCGGGGGTGGGATTTGAACCCACGCGGGCTTCGTCTTGAAGGC
>JAKOPB010000003.1 GCA_022257805.1 Nanobdellati archaeon | reverse complement strand
CGGAGATATCGTGATATATGATGTAAAGTCCTCCAAGCTTGTCGAGGACGTTATAAAGGAGGTGGGCGCGCAAGACGTTCCCTTTAGAGTCGGCATGAGCTATATAAAAAGAGAGATGATCAAAAGAGAGGCCGAGTTGGGCGGTGAATACACAGGACACTTTTTCTTCAAGGACAACGACTACTACGACGATCCATACTATGCGGCAGGAAAGCTGCTGGAGATTATGGACAGAAAAGGAAAACTATCAGAACTTGTCGAGGAGCTTCCCACGTACCACTCTTCGCCCGAGATTAGGTTGGAGTGCAGCAACAAGGAGGAGATCCCAGAGAAACTCAAGGAGGAGTTTTCCGAAAATAAAATTGTGGACAGGGACGGTGCCAAGATATACTTCGACGGTGGATGGGCGCTTGTTAGACCATCGGGTACGGAGAACAAGGTTTCTGTACGTTTCGAAGCAGAAACGGAAGAGGATCTGGACGAGATCAGAGAGAAGGTAATGGAAAGGGTAGAGTATTATATGGAGTAACCGGGTCGGCCAAGCTATTTAATAATCTGTTATCAAACTAATCATGGTACTATGGACACTGAAAAGAGAAAGGAACTTGTGACCAGGCTTACGGACGAAGTCGTGACAGAAGACGAACTTGAGGAGATCATCGAGACGAAGGACAGTCCCACGGTCTATATAGGATACGCTCCCACAGGAGTGCCACATATAGGCCATTTTGCAACCCTAAGGAAAGCTGCTGATTTCATAAAGGCCGGTTTCGAGTTCAAGGTGCTCATTGCAGACGTTCATGCAGAGCTGGATGTGGAGAAGACGCCTCCTGATCTAGTAGAAGCCAGGTCCGAGGTCTACGAGAAGGCCATAAAGGAGATGATAAAACAGAGCGGTGTAGAACTCGACGACGTCAAGTTTGTGAGGGGAAGTAGCTATCAGCACGACCGTGACTACCAGAAAGGTTACATGCAACTCATGGAGAATGCCACGGTAAACAGAGCCGAAAGGGCATCCAGTGAGGTTGTAAGGCACGAGGATGGGATGAAGGCTTCAGGTGTCTTGTATCCTTTCCTGCAGATCATGGACTGTGTGGCCTTGGATGCGGACATAGCTTACGCGGGAACCGACCAGAGAAGGATATATATGCTAGGTAGAGAGACACTTCCAAAGATAGGTGAGGATAAGATTACTACAGTTCTATATCCCCTTCTCGGAGGTCTCCAGGGAGGCAAGATGAGTTCTTCCTCACCGAAGTCGAAGATAAGTGTACTGGACTCGGACAAAACCATAGAGGAAAATGTGATGGACTCTTACTGTCCTGAAGGCGAAGTCGAGGACAACAGCCTGCTCGGATATGTGAAGTATCTTTTATTCCCAATACTGGTCGATACCGGCAGGTCTTTCGAGATAGAGAGACCTGAGAAGTACGGGGGAGACGTCTCTTACGAAAGTTACGACGAGCTGGAGAACGACTTTGTTTCAGGTGATCTTCATCCGCAGGACCTCAAGAAGGGTGCTGTAAATATTTTAAAGGAGCTTCTCGGTCCCATAAGGGAAGAGCTTCTTCGGAGGAAGGATGTTCTGAAACAGGCCTACTCCAATGAGCTTGTTGACTAGGCGAGTACCATTTCTATCCAGTCTACAAGAAACTGCAGGAATGGTATTTCCATTTCGTATAGCAGGCCTTTCTCAAGGCCGTAGTATGCTCCAAAGCCGAGCATGGCTTCATGAAGCAGTATTCCTATAAAGGAGTAAAAGAGGAAGCTCTTGAACTTCATCTCTGTTATTCCTGAAAAGATAGCTACCCAGTCACCTCCTATCATCGGAGTCAGTCTGAAAATTATTATAGAGAACTTTCCGTTTCTATCGAAGGCCCAGTTGAGAAATCTCCAGGTTTTGGTCATCTTTCTCCTCTCGCTTATGAGCCTCTCACCTACCCAGTGGAACAGTAGGAAGACGAGGCTGTTTGCCAGGAGTATGAATACGGTAGAAACTATTATTATCCCTATCACGTGGAAAACTGTTTCGCTGTAGAACAGGACATAGGAAATTGTTACAACTTCATCAGGTGCTATCCAGAAAAGCATAAAACCACGTGCCAGGGATGCTACTATCAGCGCACTTATGCCATAGGCCAGTATAAAGTTTTCTGTCAGCTCCACGCCTTGGCTCAGGAGGTTTATAATAAATCCTTCAGTTCTGCCCAGTACTCCTTTTAGCATTCTAACACATGTGTTGCCTCTTTTATCCGAGGTCTATGTTTCTATCCCACATCCTTCTCGCAAGTTTGCCATCGTACATCATCTTTTCCTTCAGTTCTTCGCCCTTCTCATCCCTTCTTTTCCGGTGTTCTTCCAGGAACTCGTTGATCTTATCCACAAGTATTTCTTTTACTTCACCTGTGAGCATCTCGCCGTTGCTGTACTTTCTGCCTATCTCCTCCAGCTTTTTGTCGTCTTCGAGGAAAAGGTTCTTGAGCCACTGGTAGGCGACGTCAACAGATAGATTTGCTCCTTTTTCCCTGTGCTCCTTCTTTGTAACCTGTCCTCCAGAATACGCTCTTTCCATCACTTTTTTCCTGACATCTTCCGGTCCATCGTTGAGCATTATTGCGTCCCTGGGTCTGGAAGATGACATCTTGCCCTCGGGTCCTGTGAGTGCCGGTACAAGCTTGTTGTGTATCTGAGCGGCCTTGTGTCTGTTAAATTTTGGTGCTACATCTCTCTGAACCCTCCAGTAAGGATCCTGGTCAATTCCAGCAGGGATGAGGCACCTTCTCTCCTCGAAGAAAGTCGGAAGAAGCTGCAGGGCAGGATAGAAATTTAACCCGATGTTCGTAGAGCTGTCGAAGCCGAAGACGGCAGATACAACCGAATTGTTTATCCTTTTAGCTAGTTTGGTGGCGGCCTTGTACATATTTCCTATGTATTCGGTGTTTTTGAATACAAATGTCTTGTCTGGATCAAATCCCACCGCAGCAACGTCCATAAGATTGTCTTTGGCGAACTCTTCCACCTCGTCGTAGCTCCGATCCCTGGTCCAGAACTTCTCGTCGTCTGGGAACTGTATGTATACGTTTACGTCGAAGTTTTCCTGGAACCACTTAGTCATCTTGAAGGATATTATATGACCTATATGCATGGGACCGGACGGACCTACGCCTGTATACAGAAAGAACCCGTTACCTTCTTCGTAATCCTTGAGTATTTTGTCCATGTCTCGGTGAGAGAAAACAAAGTCCCGGTCTATGTACAGGTTCCTCGCATCCGCGTTTTCATATATCCTTTCCTTCAGATCGTCCGTTAATCTCTCGGTTCCAAACTTTTCTACAAGTTTTCTGTAGTCTACATTACCCTCGACGTCCCAGGGTGTCACTTCAAAATTATTTTTATCGGCCATACTATCCTCTAATCAACAAATTCTTCTGATTATTAATAAGTCCCAGAGAATTTATACTTCCCTTGTGATTATGTAGTCAGCGATGCCCCTCAAAAATCCTACTATTTCGGGGTCGATCAAGTTCTTGTCCAGAATATCCTTTGCCTCCTCTGCTAGCTTCACGGTCATTTTTCTGGAATACTCGTAGGACCCGGTTTCCCTGACAACTTCTCGAACCCTTTTGATCTCTTCTTCGGTTACGTTCTTTTTGCCCAGAGTTTCCTTTATTATTTTTTTCTGGTCATCGTCTGCTTTTTCAAGGGCCTTGACGATCAGAAGGGTCTTTTTACCCTCTTCAAGATCCGATCCTATGGGCTTTCCCAGCTTCTCTTCGTTGCCGTAAAGACCCAGCATGTCGTCGTATACCTGGAACGCTTTCCCAGCCTTCTCGCCGTACTCCCTGAGCATTTTTCTTTGTTCTTCTGTGCCGTCTGCGAAAACTGCTCCGAGCTCAAGCGGCCCGGCCATCGTGTACTGTGAGGTCTTGAGGTAGTGGACCGTAAGAACGTCCTTTTCACTTACCTTCTCTACGTCCTTTTCGTTGAAGGTCACATCCAGCGCCTGACCGTACCCTGTATGTCTGTGTATCTGCTCGAATTTGTCCAGGGCGTTTACCTTTATTCTGTCGGGAAACCCACTTTTAACTATCTGTGCTACTGCAAATGAATTCGCTATGTCGCCTGCTATTATGCCCATGTTTTCACCGAATCTCTCCGGTCTTTTACCGGAGAAGCTATTTCTGTGATAGTCCTCGTACATCTTATGCAGGGTTTTATCCCCTCTCCGCAGTTCGTCCTCGTCCATTATGTCGTCATGTATGAGAAGGTAGGACTGAAGAGCCTCTATGGAGAGTGAGGCAGGTATTATCTTTTCTATTTCATCTCCTCCGACGCCCATGTAACCTGCTATTATAAGGGCAGGTCTGACCCTTTTACCGCCTCTCATTGTGTAGTCTTCTAGGTAGTCTATGACCTTTACTCCTTCGGGGTGTACCTCCCTGGCCCTTTCCTTGTGTTTTTTGAATTCCTTTTCGAGTTCCTTGTTTATTTTTTCTCGCCATTTTCCAAGTTCCTCGACCGCCTCCTCCATTCTTTTCTCATCGATCTCGGTTCCTTCTAGCTCCATGGTATCATAAACAGAATATATTTTGCTGTTTATAAGTATTCGTTGTTTGCATTATCCACCGGACGTCTTTTGTCTAAGTCTATCGCGCTATTTTTCCCGAATCCTCAAGTATCTCAATTATCTTTCCCTTCAGATCGTTGCTGCTACTTCTAGTTACCCATATAACTTTGCCCCTGTCCTCATATCTCTCCACAAGGTTCCTGTGGAGTGTGGCTATGAGTATCTTATCGGATTCTATTGCTTTATCGAGCATCTCCTCGAAGCCGTCCGAATAAAGCTCCATGACACCGATTTCATCTATTGCCACGACGTTTGAGTCCTCCATGTCCTCAAGAACTTTCTGTGAAAACCTTTCGACGCCGTCCAGGTTCACCCTGTACTTGCTAACCGAGGGCCCCTCCTGTATTTTTACCGAGGCAAGTACACCCTTGTCACCTGTCTTTATATCTTCTATCCTGAAACCGGTCCTCTCTCCGTCCTCTCTTATCTCCGGTGTAAAGAAACCACACGCATCACACTCCAGTTCGTCGAGAACTCCCTTCAGTAAGGTTGTCTTACCGGACCCCGGCTTACCCGTCAGAAATATGTTCATATCCAGACATCTCCATGTGTGTGCACACGACCCCAGAAAACTCAAATGTAATTGTTTCCCAAAGCTTTTAAGTTTTTCGATTAGCTTTGAAAGTCCGTGAGATTTTTCTCCCCGAAGTACTTCTTCTTGGCGGATTTCATGGTTCCGGAGACACCCAACGACTGTATGGATACCTTTGAGTCGCCTATTCTCTCTATCAGTGCCATTGCAAGCCTCACCTTGCTTACATGTTTGTGGTTACATTTTACAAGCCCGCGCTGACTCTTCTTTTCCCATGCGTCCTTCACCAGCCAGAAATCTATGTCGCCGGTGTTGACCTCGCCGAATAGGTTAAGTATCGAGCTCCATAGGGCGTTTATCAGGTCCCCAAACTCCACCTTTTCCTCCGAGTTTATCTTGAATGCTATATATCTTCTCTTTTCTCTCAGTGACGATGGCAGTGTTTCCGGCTTTGACATAACTTTAAATTGTTGCTCTCCGTATATATTATTTGGAGATTTTTATGGGAGAAGTCGAGGCATACTTTTCCAGACTGGAACTGAGACAGTTCTTGAAGGATCTTGCAGATCAGGTTGAAACAGGGAAGGTAAGCATAGAGATACCGGGATATTCCAAGGGCAAGGCAAAGATAGATCCCAAGCAGCCCATAGACCTGGTTTTTGACAAGGACGATGAAAAGAGGGATCTTACGATAAAAATAAAGTTTGAGGACAGAAGAGATCTCTGAAATTATTCCAGTTCCTCTACGCCGCCCCTTTTTGTCTTTCCTCCAAGTTTCCTTCTGTTCCTCTTAACTATTTTTTTGGGTGTCGAGGAAACGGAATCTATTGCCAAGGAAGCCTCTACACCAAGTACACTGAGCAGCGACGAGAGTTCTCTCGGTCCTCTCATTTCGTACTTGTTCCCTGCTCCCGATGTAACTATAAACTCTGCATCGTACTTTTCACACAGTTTGAGGCACTTTTTTATGTGGTTCAGTACGTGTGATCTGACCTTTCCATAGGTTTGGTGCAGATTGTGGAAAACGAAACCCACTACTACGTCGTTTTCCGAAGCCATTTTCGTGGTCTTGTGGTCCATGCCGGAGTCCTTCCTTTTGTATTCGGGATGAAGAAGTATGTCCACTCTACTGTCTCCCACGGCAGCCTTGTTTATGTCGAAGTCACCTCCATCTACGGCTACAACCTCCACCTTCTGCCTGATCTTTCCGACCGTCTTCTTGAGCTCTTCTGGTGATTCTGCGTCAACAACGCAGCACCTGATCAGATCCGGTTCTACCTTGCTGTCTAGTCTATCCATCTCTTCGAGATACCCGTCCAAACCCTCCTTATCCACGTATTTATGCGCTATCGCAAGCCCAGTGAACTCTGTATTCTCAGCGCTCCTTACGACTTCTTCAGGGTCCTCTGCGGGCAGATAAAGGTCGTAAAAGTCCATAACACACCTTGCGTGATATTTAGTTCCTTGTTCTTAAAAAACTGCCGAAATGCTTTTAACTGTCGTGCGGAAATTCATAAATACATGGCTGTAAGAAAACACATTTTTGTTTCAGGTAAGGTTCAGGGTGTCACTTTCAGGGCGAGTACCAGGAAAAAGGCCAGGGAACTTGGTGTAGGCGGCTGGGTCAGAAACCTTCCCGATGGAAGGGTAGAGGCCGTCTTTGAGGGCAAGGATGAAGATGTGGAGGAACTGATAAAGTGGTGTCACAGTGGACCATCCCTTGCGGATGTTGAAGACGTAGAGGTCAAGGAGGAAGAACCTGTCGGGTTGAATAGCTTTAGAATAAAGTACTGAATCAACGGAGTGCTCTGTCCTTCTGTCTGTCGTCGCAGATCCAGCTGAGATCGTCGTCTTTTTTTATGGCCTCTTTCTCGGGGTCTACGAGGATAACTTCAAACCATTTGTGTTTTCCATCCTCTCCTACCCAGTATGAGTTAAGTACTCTGAGGTTGGGAAATTTTTTGGTAGTTCTTTCCTCTGCTATTTTCTGCTTTGATTTGTCCCTCGTGTATTTTGTACCTGATCTGGATGGTCTTCTGCCACCTGAAACTTTCTTTCTTTTCCTGGTGCCTTTCTTTACCTTTGTTCTTGCAACTACCACACCCTCCTTTGATTTGTACCCAAGTTCTCTCGCTCTGTCCAACCTCGTGGGCCTTTCTATTCTTACGGTTGTGTTTTCACCCCTCCACTTCTCCAGTTTCTTCTTGATTCTGTCGTCGGGGTTCTTCCACTCTTCCTTTATATGCTTGTACATGCCCATGTTTCCACCAGAGCTAACATTTCTTCAGCCTCTAAGCTTTTAAATCTTTCGAATGTCTGAGCAGAGGACGGATTCCGTCTTAATACATACACCAAAACCTAGCTGCAACTACCACAACCTGGTGTTTTCGTGGGTTTCCAGGTCTTAAGGAACCACTGCCATTATGCCTTCTGGTATGGTCAACAGTCCTCCGTATATAGCTACGAATCCAACTGCGAGGACCACTGTTACTCCGATAAAGGCCTCTATCATTCCTACGTCGAACATATCCTGTGCCAGCCTAAACATCGAGGCGTATCCCATCGAGAGGAACACTGCCACAAAGATGAAAGCTAGTACAGGCCCCAACATAGGAACGTAGCTGAAAACCATTGCAAGCAGTACACCGAGGCTTACGGAGAACACAGGGTAAGACAGCGTTGTAAGTCCGTCCCAGTAGTCTCCTGTACCTCCGAGGATGTTCATCACTGTCTGGAAGATGTAACCGAAGAACAGTCCTCCAAGAAGTACTATGAAGAACGCTCCTACAGCCAGGTTCATAGTGCCGGTCTCAAGGACCGATACCAGGATTTCCGGGCCGGTTATCTCCAGGGGCATCCCCTCGATGATTTTCAGGCCAATTACAGTGTTAACTGCGAAGATTAACGAAGCAATGAAGAGCATTACCAGAGATCCCTGCATAGTCTCTACTTTGTTTTTTTCCTTGATGATTTCAGTGGCTTTACCAGGGTTCTTTAGGTATTCTATGAACATAATCTCACAAGAAAGAGTTTGTGTACGGCGGTTAATAAAACTTACTTGTCCCATACAACTTCTACGTCGTCTGTTCTCCAGTTCTGTATGAAGGCCGTATCCTCAAGCTCGTCTCCTTCTGACGTTTTATATTTCAGTAGGCCCAACCAGGCCATCATTGCTCCGTTGTCCCCTGCGAGCTCGTACGGAACTGTGTAGAAGGAGGCGTCCCTTTCACTGCACATGGTATCCAGCATCTCCTGCAGCCTTTTGTTGGCCGCAACTCCTCCGGTGAGCAATACCTCGTCCTTCCCTGCGTGTGCCATTGCCCTTTCCACTGCCTCGGTTAGCATAGCAAACATGGTTTCCTGTAGAGAATAGCATATATCCTCCAGGTCTTCGTCGTCCAGCTTTCTCATTGCCTCTGTCATTAGACCCGAGAAGGACATATCCATGCCCTTTATCGAGTAAGGAAGTTCTATGTAGTTCGAGCCCTTCGCCGCCAGTTTTTCAACCTTCGGCCCACCAGGGTGGTCCAGCCCGGCTTTCCTACCAAACTTGTCCAGCGCATTCCCCACGGGCGTGTCCAGTACCTCCCCAAAAACTCGGTACTTACCGGCCGAGAGTGCTATTACCTGTGTGTTACCTCCAGAAACGTACAGCGTTACAGGATCCTCTGCGTTCGTCTTCAGCTTACCTATCTCTATGTGTGCTATACAGTGGTTGACACCAACTATAGGAACGTCCAAAGACAGTGCCAGTGACCTCGCAAAAACGGCTCCTGTTCTCAAACAGGGAGGAAGTCCCGGTCCCTTGGAGAAGGCAACCAGATCTATATCTTCTCTTGATATTTCTGCCTCTCTTAGAGCATTTCCCATCACCTCATCGCAGACCTTTGAGTGATGCTCTGCTGCCTCCCTGGGATGTATTCCGCCCTCTGATGGTTTGTACATAGAAGTCTCGTTGGCGAGAACCTCTTCGCCGTCCATTATTCCAACGCCAAATGTGTGTGCTGTGGATTCTATTCCCAGACAGATCATAGTATCAAAAATACATTGTTCAAGTAATAAAAGTAGTAAAGGTTGAATTTCTGGTAACAGCTTTACTCGGAGTTCCTTGACCTAGGTTTTCTAGGAAGGGACCCTGGAAACCCGTACTCTAGTTCTTCTTCATATCTCATTTTTTCCTCTGTCCTTTCTTCCGTTGTCTTTAACTCGTAGCAGGACCCAAGCATCGGACAAACTTCATCTGAGTTTCTTTCCGACTCTATGGATTTCGTGCCATTTTGGAGAAGAGTATCGTCCACTGCTTCGGTTTGTTTCCTAATTTTTATCTCTTTGAGTTCTTTATATACACTGTCTTCACGGTTGTTGTCCTCTGACATATTGTTATTTTACTTTACTAAATTTTAAATACCTTTGCCCAGTCGTTGTATTACTTCAATCTGAGGCAACAGAAAGTTTAAAAAGAACCGACGAACACTCTTTAACTATGGACATCGCTCTTGTAGTGGCTGCTTCGGTAGTTGCCCTGGTCTTTGCAGGAGCTTTGACTGTAAAGGTCAGCAAAAAGGACAGAGGTTCCGACAAGGCCAGGGAGATGTCTGATCACATAAAGGAGGGAGCCAGAACTTTTCTCGGACAGGAGTTCAAATATCTTTCCGTTGTCGTCGTTATTATATCGGCGGTCCTGGCCTATTTCATAAATCCTCAGACAGCCATTACCTTCATCTTCGGTGCTTTTCTTAGCTCTCTTGCAGGCGTCATAGGCATGACCACTGCCACGAGCTCGAACTCCCGGACAGCGGAGGCGGTCAAGAACAGTCTGGGTGAGGGACTGGGAGTGGCTTTTTCCTCCGGAACCGTCATGGGAATGTCCGTGGTAGGTTTCGGGCTTCTAGGTATATCATCCTTTTACCTCATATTCCCTGATCTTCAGATACTGTTTGGTTTCGCCTTCGGTGCCTCATCCGTTGCACTATTTTCACGTGTCGGCGGTGGCATCTACACCAAGACTGCGGACATGGGCGCAGACCTCGTTGGAAAGGTTGAAGAGGACATCCCTGAGGACGATCCACGCAACCCCGGGGTTGTTGCTGACAATGTCGGTGACAATGTCGGCGACGTGGCAGCTATGGGCGCAGATCTCTTTGAGTCTTACGTGGAGGCGATAATTGCTACAATGTTGATAGGTTTTTTAACTGTGCAAGCATCTGGAGCGGTTGTTTTTCCCCTCTTCATAGGAGCATCGGGCATCTTGGCTGCTGTGATAGGATACTTCTTCGTTGGGGGAGAAGAAAACCTCAACTGGGCACTTAACAGGGGAACCTTTGGGGCCGCAGGCCTTGCCCTGGTGTTTATGTTCTTCGGGATGAGATACCTGTTCCCGGGGATCGATATGGGTGTATTTTACTCAATAGTTTCGGGGCTTGTCGCCGGTATAGTTATAGGTCTCGTTACGGAGTATTACACGGCCAGTAAACATAAACCTACAAGGAACATAGCCGAGGAATCCACCGGCGGCGCAGCTACAAATATCATAGCAGGCTTCTCAACAGGGATGTTTTCTACCCTTGTACCTATGTTGACCGTCTGCGTTGCTATGCTCATATCCTACTACTTTGCAGGGCTTTACGGTATAGGAATAGCTTCGGTTGGAATGCTGTCGACCCTGGGCATCACCCTTGCAACGGACTGCTACGGTCCAGTTGCCGACAACGCTGCAGGGATAGCAGAGATGGCAGAGATGGGGGAAAAGGTAAGGGAAAGGGCCGAGGCCCTGGATTCGATAGGAAATACGACCGCGGCGATAGGAAAGGGATTCGCAATAGGATCCGCAGCACTTGCTTCTCTTACCCTTTTTGTTGCTTATACACAGGAGGTTGGTCTAGAGGCGGTGGATGTGGCACTGACCGACCCATGGATAGTTGCAGGTCTTTTCATAGGTGCGCTACTTCCCTTCATCTTCTCTGCCCTGACGATGAGATCTGTTGGAAGGAGCGCCAGTAAGATGATAGACGAGATAAGAAGACAGTTCGAGGAGATGAACATCCTTTCAGGAGAGGACAAGCCGGATTATTCCAGATGTATAGAGATCTCAACGGACTCCGCCCTCAAGGAGATGATTCTGCCCGGGTCGCTGGCCATAATTTCACCGATAGCCGTTGGCTTATTACTTGGACCCGAAGCACTTGCAGGCATGCTTGCAGGTAACATCTCTACAGGCTTCCTGCTTGCAGTTACCATGGCCAATTCAGGCGGTGCCTGGGACAATGCAAAAAAATATGTGGAGGAGGGGAATCTGGGAGGAAAGGGATCGGAAACCCACAAGGCAACAGTTGTAGGCGACACCGTTGGCGATCCAATGAAAGATACCTCGGGACCCTCTCTCAATGTTCTGATAAAGCTTGTTGCTATGGTAGCTCTGATATTCGTTCCTCTTTTGGTCTAGAAAAACGCACAGAAGCCTCTATAGATGAAGATAAGTTACAGGAGAAATTCACTGTTCTTCTTTGATCTCTGAGAAACCACAGCTTCCACAGGTCAATCTGTCGCCGTGATCAGCGAGGAAAACACCGTCTCCGCATCTTGGGCAGGTTCTCTGCTTCCTTTCCAAATCGTCTCCTTCTACGTCGTATTTCTCCCAGACCTTGACGTTTTCGTGTTTTCCCATTTAATCACCCATCTTCTTCTCTATGAACTCCTTCATCCCCTTTCTGTCTTTGTTCTCTTTTTCGATCTCCAGGAGAAGTTCGAGATCCGGATTGTCCATGTCTTCTATGGCCTTTTTACCGTCGCCTATAGTTCCGTTGAGCATCTCTTCGTACTCTTTTTTGTCGCTTTCTTCTTCTGGTTCTTCCTTCTTCGTCTCCTTTTTTTCTTCCTTCTTTCCCGACACCTTGCCGAATTCCTTTGCCCAGAACCTGCTTTTCTGTGTACCTCTTATGGTGAATATCTTATCGATCTCTATATCTTCTTCGGCGGTTCCCAGCTCTTCTGATAGGAACTCTTTAACGGACTCGGAAGAAGGCGTGGCCTCTTCGGGGTGATCGATTACTCCTTTCAGTTCCTTTCTCTCCAGAAAGGGATTGTCCTTCCTTTCGTCTATTTTTATTTTCATAATGTTCACCTTGTTTTTATTGCGTACTTTCCAGGTGTATCTATACCAACGGTTTTGGCTATATCTGAGTCAGGGTCAACTACCACCACTACACCCTCCCAGTTCTTGGTCAGATCAGTTGTCTTGCAGGCAGGGCACTCGTTGCCTCTTACAAGCCTTCTGCACTCGTTGCATGCCTTTTCTCTTTTTGCCATTTAATTGCACCTTTACTGTTCTTCGTTTTCTTCCTCTTCTTCTTTGTCCCTGAGCCATTTTATAGCTCCAAGGTGGGGCTGTTTCATGGTTAGTCCAACCTTGTTGTCTTCGGAGTAGGAAACTGAGATGACCCTTGCCCTTACAAGGTCTCCGTTCTTCAGTCTTTTATTTGATTCCTTTCCTTCCAGAGCGTCGTTCTTTTCATCGTAGTTCACGTAGTCGTCCATAACCTGTGAGACATGCATCAGTGCATCTATCGGACCTATTCTTACGAAACCACCGAACTCCGTAACGTCTACTATCTCCCCGAGCACGACCTCGTGTTCCTGTGGTTCAAAAACCATCATCTTGAACTCCGTGGGATAGAAGGCTGCACCGTCTTCCGGAAGAACTCTTCCTTCTCCTACTTTCTTGACCTCCTCTATCGAGAGTATGAAACCAAGGTCTTTGTCGAGGACACCTTCGTACTTTTCTCGAAGTGATTCGTATATAGAGTCCTCAAGTCCCATGTTGAACTTCTCTGGACCAACTCTTACCGTGTCCTTTGCCTGTATAATCTTGTACATATAGACCCCTCACAGCTGACACATACTTAACCATTCCTTCTTTTATATATCTTTTTGCAGTTTTTTATTAATCTCTTTGTTTCCTCGGGTCCCAATGAGCTCTTTAGACCCGCTTCCTCTCCCTTCAGTTCGTAAAGGTCGTTTATAAAACCCTTGATCTCCATCCTAAGCTCTGCTCCCATGTCTTCGAAGTCCTTCAAATCTTTCATCCCGGGATCGTCCTCTGGAACCAGTATTACCTTGTCGTTCCTTACCTCTTCTTCCTGTGTCCTTATGCAAGCAATCGGCCGGGCCTCTATTATAGAGCCAGGTTCCAGGGACTCCTTTGTGAGCATGAACCCATCAAGAGGCTCCCCTGTTTTCGAGGACGTCCTCAGTACAATACCGTAGTCCTCGGGGTATACCATGTCTTCGGGTAACATGCTCTCCAGACGGAGGATCCTGTCATCGTATCTGTACCTGCACCTGCTGCCCTGTCGAGCCTTGACCAGGAAAAGGATTTTTCCGGATTCTCGTTTTTTGATTTCCATCTATCTCACATCTCCCTCCAGTTTGACATGATCCCCTGTACGGATATACAGAGTTGGTACCGATCTCTGTCTAAACTGTTTCCTAAGATTTTTATCGTTTGTGGCTATAACAGGATTTTCAGACCTTCTTGCAAGTTCGATCACCGAGGAATCGCCGTCCCTCCTCTTCGTATCAACAATTTCCACTTCGTTTCTCTCCATGAGTTCCAGAGCTATCCTGGCTGCTTTCGCCTCCTCGCCCCTGCCCTTTGATAGATTCTGTACCTCTATTTTAACCGGTTCCGGTGCCACGAGCTCGTACTCTCTCTTCAGGATGCCATCGATTTCCTCAAAGATATCGATGCCAAGCTCTCCGGGAGCCATTAGGAAGTTCGCGTCCAGTATTACTGATATGATTTTCTCACCTGATTGGGCTACTCCGGTAACCTCTCATCCGATAGGCCCGTATCGCCGCCTTTCCTGTGATTTTTCTGAGCCATGTCTTTGGTTTTCTCTTCCCTTTTCTTCTGTACATTTTCCATGAATTTTTCAACATCGACACCCATTTCCTGCAAGGCTTTAGAATGTCTCTGTATGAGCGAATCTACTATGCTTAACAGGCGCGATAGCTCGATCTTTTCGTTTACGAGAGATTCGAGCGCACCCTTGTGATAACCCATCCTTTCCTCGTTTGACATAATCTACCTTTGTACAGAATCTTTAAAAGTTTCGAGGCTACTGTACCGTCACCGACTTCGCAAGGTTACGTGGCTTATCAACAGGAAGTCCTTTCTTCCTTGCCGTCCAGTATGTCAGTAAAAATCCAAGGACGGAAGAGAAGAATGCAAAGTCTCCGTTTGAGTTTTCAGGAACATAAAAATCTCCGTAGTCCGGTGATACCTCTATTATTTTTGCGCCTCTGGATTCGGCTTCCTTTACGTTTGAAATTATATCGGATCCTTTGCCAGGTATGAGCGAAATGACAGGGGTTCCATCCTCAACAAGGGCCAGAGTACCGTGCTTCAGTTCGCCGCCCATCATTCCCTCTGCGTGTATGTAGGAGATTTCCTTTAACTTCAGTGCTATCTCCCTCGCCACAGGGTACGTTTCCCCCTTTCCGATTATGTAGACGTCCTTTTCGTCCTTCATTTCCTCTGCGAGTTTCTTTATCTGACCCTCGTTCCTCTCGATGGCCTCTTTAATTTTCTCCATGAGGCTGTTTTCCACCTTTGTCCCGTTTATACTCTCCGCCAACTTCATAAGGACATACAACTGGTTGGTGAAGGTCTTTGTTGCAGCTACACATACCTCCTGCCCTGCCCTTATCCTGAGGTTTAGGTCTGACTTTCTCTCGACGGTCGAATGTGGGACGTTCGTTATAGAGGCTATCTCCGCGCCTTCCTGTTTTGAATAGTCCATCGCCTCGAGAACGTCCTTGGTTTCACCGGACTGAGAAATAGGGACCAGGAGAGTATTTTCGTCTACCCTCTCATAGTTCTCGAACTCAGAAGCTATCAGTGCCTGTGCCTCCACACCTGCCTTCTGGAGGAAGTACACGCCCAACAGGGAAGCATGGTAGCTTGTCCCTGCAGCAGTAAATATAACTTTTCCGCAATCCTTCAGTTTCTCGGTAAACCTCCTAAGTGTGTCCCTCTGATCCGTCTCTAAGGAGTTTTGCAGTTTTTCCAGGCTCCGAGGGATCTCCGTTATTTCCTTCTGCATATAATGGTCGAATGCGCCCTTCCCCGAATCATCTTGTTCCCATCTGATGGTTTCGACCCTTTTCCCGACCTCTTCACCCCTCGTGTTTTTTACAACGATATCACAGTCCTCGACAACGGCGTATTCACCGTCCTTCATAAACGTAACCTTGTCTGTGTACGGTGAGAAAGCATAGACATCCGAGGCCAAAAATATTTCTTTCTCCCCCATGCCGATTGCCATGGGCGACCCGCTTTTCACTGCGAAGAGTCTGTCCTCTTCGGAATCTAGGAGAGCTATCGCGTAGCTTCCCGCAGCCTCTCTCATGAAGTCCCGGATTGCCTTTTCCGTGCCTTTATTTTTTGCCCTTTCCTCGATGTAGTGGGCCGCGACCTCGGAGTCGGTTTCCGACTGGAATTCATGTTCACCCAGACCCTCCTTCAGTTTTTCCCAGTTCTCTATTATTCCATTGTGTACGAGAGCAAATCTACCGTCGCACGAGGTGTGGGGATGTGCATTTTTCTCGGAAACATTTCCATGGGTGGCCCAGCGGGTATGACCTATCCCGGCCCTGGACTTGCTGTTCCCGTGGTTGAGTTTTCCTTCTATTTCATCAAGCTTCCCTGTGTCCTTTCTAACAGATATTTTGGGTTTGGAAAGGACAGCAATTCCTGCCGAGTCGTATCCTCTGTATTCCAGTCTTTTCATGGAATCAAGAAGGATTTCGCATGTTTCCCGGTCGCCGTAATAAGCTGTTATTCCGCACATTTCACTTATCCTCGTTTCCGTTTTTGTTTACGAGGTTTCTGGCTCTTTCCAGGTCTTCGTGTCTCCCAACGTCTATCCAGTAGTTGTCAAACTTTGCGTGGGCGACACTCAAGCCGTCCTCCAGCATCATCTCGATCGAGTCTGTTATCTCGTATTCGCCTCTTTCCGATAGGCCTGTTCTATCTATGTAATCGTATATCTCAGGAGGGAAGACGTAAGTTCCTGTGTTTATAAGATTGGATGGAGGGTTGTCAGGCTTTTCCGCTATGTCTCTTACCCGATCACCCTCGACCTCCAGGACGCCGAATTCCTCAGGGTTTTCCACCTCAAAGCTTCCTATAACAGCCTTCCAACCACCCTTTTCAAATCTTGAAACGACCTTTTCGATGTTTTCCGTGTGTGTGAGGACATCCCCGCTCATAGTCAGAAAGGGCGAATCAAAGGAGGACATGCCTATGGCGTGTGCCGTCCCTAGCTGCTCTTTCTGCTCCAGAAACGTAAGTCCTTCGTACTTGCTGAGCCTTTCCTCAAGCATGCTGCCCATGTAACCTTTGATGACCGTTATCTCCTCTATTCCAAGAGACCTGATGCCGTCTATCACGTGTTCTATCAAAGGCTTGCCATTGACTTCCACCAGAACCTTCGGCCTGTTGTCGGTAAGTGGACGGAGCCTGGTTCCTTTACCGGCTGCAAGTATGAGAGCTTTCATTCTTTCTTAACAAAGTTGTGTGTTAACCTATATAAAAATAATTAAAGTATAATCCTTTGTGTTATTAAAATATTTATAAAAGGGTTCACAATAGGACAGTATGCCCGAAAGACTTGTCAAAGAGGACGAGGGAGAGCTCTGGATGAAGGACGTGAAGCTCCTTGAAAAAGAGGATGCCGATTTGGTAAGCGATAAGACCCTCCAGGTCTTTAAGGAAATAATAGAGGAGGAGACTTACCCCAAGAGGATTGCAGAGAAGTTGGATATACACGAGCAAAAGATTTACTACCATATAAAGAAGCTCAAGAGAGCCGGTCTTGTGGAGGTTTCACGAGAGGAGAGAAGGGGAGGTGCACTCTGTAAATTTTACCGTCCCGTTGCAGGTGCACTGGCCTTTGATATAAGCGAGGACTGGAGCAGGAGCAGGAGAAGCAGTCTGGATGTTGAGAGCGAGGTCCTTGGCTTCTTCTCCGAGTTCATAGGATCGGGGACCTTCAGTGGTTCTGTAGTTGTTGGATCACCAAAGGAACACGGGCCCTTCATGACTGCGGCCAGGGACGGCCATTACGCAGTACAGCTCGGACTGTATCTGGGCGGCTTCTGTGGCCTAGAGGACAGGTTCGTAGTAAAACTGGATACCGAAGTCAAGGCAGAGGAAGCCCTGGACAGAGACATGATTCTTATAGGCGGTCCCATAACCAATACAGTGTCGAGGGATCTTAATGAGGAGCTTGACGTTAACTTCGACTGGGAGAGGACCTGGAAGATAGTGTCTGATATCTCAGGAAACAGTTACTCCGATGAAAACATAGGACTGGTAGCCAAGGTGAAACACAATGATCACGTCAGGATCCTTCTCTCAGGACTTGACTTCGAGGGGACAAAGACCTGTATCCTCGGGGTTACACAGCAACCTGGAAAGGTCTTGGATGGTTACAAGCCGGGTGAGGATTTTTACAGAGTTATAAGAGGTCTGGATAGAGATGGTGACGGAAAGACCGACGATATAGAAATACTGGAATAGTTTTTTACTCTTTGTCTATACCGATTTTTTCAGCGTTCGAATCGGCAATTTTCTGAAGCTCCTCTAAAACCTCTTCTCCTCCTTCCTTCTCGAAGAGATGCTTGAATCTTCCCTGAACCTTCAGGTACTCCTCCACCGGTTTCCTGTCTTTCAGTTTCTTTACATTGGTTATCTTCCCGTTCTCCATTTCAAATATGGGATACAGTCCTGTCTCCACCACAAGTCTGGCTATTTCGATTGAATTTTTAGATTCATGTCTCCAGCCCCGTGGACAAGGAGCAAATATCTGTATATATTTCGGACCCTCTATCTCCAGAGCTTTCTCCACCTTTTTCTTGAAGTCCTCTGGGTACGCGACGCTGGCTGTGGCCACATATTCCAGGCCATGGGCCGCCGCTATACTTGGCATGTCCTTCTTGTGGACGTCTTCACCGAAGCTCTCCTTTCCTGCAGGACTGGTTGTTGTAGCTGCACCGATTGGGGTGCTACTGCTTCTCTGGATCCCTGTATTCATGTAGGCTTCGTTGTCGTAGCATATATAGAGAACGTCGTGTCCCCTCTCCATCATACCACTCAGGCTTCTTATTCCGATATCAAAGGTTGCTCCGTCGCCTGCGAGGACCACGAAGTTTACGTCCTCGTGGTTCATGTATCCTTCCTTGTTTCTTTTGTCGAAGGACCTGTATGCCGTTTCGATTCCTCCGGCCACTGCCGCAGAGTTCTCGAATATGTTGTGTATCCAGCTTATTCCCCAGGCGCTTTCGGGGTATGGTGTCGTTGTTACCTCCATGCATCCGGTTGGCATCGAAAGTATTGTCTGTGGTCCGGTTGCTTCTGTAACCAGTTTGGAGGTCAGGGCTGCACCACAGCCTGGACAGGCCCGGTGTCCCGAGCAAAATAGATCTTCTTCGTGTTTGAACTTGTCTTCGGTCATTCTTCATCACCTGGCAGAAGTTCAGTTCTGAGAGGTTCCCACCTTTCTTCGTCGCCGAAGTCAACATCCTCCGGTTTCTTTCCACGGAGTTCTTTCGTCTGTTCCACGATGTTTCTCAGGTTGTCCTTCGTGACGTCTCTTCCGGCAAGGCCAACGATAAAGTTCAGTATAGGTATCCTGCTCCCGTTGGAGTATAGCGCCGACTTTATATCTATTGCAAGCCCGCCCTGATATCCAAGTGAAACGTCCTTCTCCAGAACGGCAATGGCCTCTGCGTCTTCGAGAACCTTGTTTATTTCTTTTACGGGGAACGGTCTGTAGACCCTCGGTCTTACCATGCCGACCTTCTCCCCCTTGTCCCTGTATTCATCAACAACGTATCTCATGGTTCCGCAGACGCTCCCAAGGGCCACCAGTATCACGTCTGCATCTTCGGCCCTGTACGTTTCCAGAAGCCCACTGTGTTCGAGTCCGTACTCCCTGCCGAAAACATCTGCAAACTCCTTCACAGCCTTTCCTATCTTGTCCTTCGCCTTGTTTACAGCTCTGTGTACCTCGTATCTGGTTTCAGTCCAGTGTTCAGGCCTTGCATAGGCTCCCATCGATATCGGGTCGGACGGATCCAGTGTGTGTATCGGTTCCCTCTCCGGTAGGAACTCCTTCATCTCTTTCTGTGTAAATGGATCAACCTTTTCCTGTACGTGCGTTAGTATGAAGCCATCCAGACAGGAAAGTGCCGGCAGTGAAATATCTTTATCTTCTGCGACCCGGTACGCCATGGCGACGTTGTCCATGGCTTCCTGAACATCTTCGGCGTAGAACTGTATCATCCCGCCGTCTCTTTCTGCAAACGTATCCGTATGGTCTCCCCATATACTCAGAGGGGCAGAAAGACTTCTGTTGGCTATAGCGAGCACGAGCGGAAGTCTCATACCAGATGCGCTAAAAAGTGGCTCGCTCATAAGCTTCAGGCCCTGTGAGGAGGTCGCGGTGAAAATCCTTGCTCCGGCGGCGCTGGCGCCCAGTGCTGTGGAAGCGGCGTTGAACTCGCTGTCTACTCTTACATATTCGCTTGTGAGCTCTCCATCTGCGACCATCTCACTTATCCTTTCCACGATATCCGTCTGTGGTGTTATGGGATATGCAGGTATAACATCGGGATTACACGCCTTCACGGCTTCGGCTACTGCATTGTATCCGGTCATCATTTTTGCCATATCATTTCTCCTCCTCTTCCATTATTATAGCCTTTACAGGGCATTCTTCGGCACATATTCCACAGCCTTTGCAGTACTCGAGGTCGATCTCAAACTTGCCTTCTTCTGTTTCCTTGACCGCCATATCAGGGCAGAACTTTTCACAGTTTCCGCACGCGATACACTTCTCATGGTCTATAATCGGTTTTTCGGACCTCCAGCTACCTGTTTTATTGACCAGTGTTGTCCTGGGCTTAACTACGGCGCCCTTGCTTATCTTCAAATCTTCGTAGGGATCCTCGGTCATTCTACCACCTCGTAGGCTTCTTCCATGGCCTTTACGTTTTTCTCCCCTATCTCACCTTCAAATGTCTTTTCAATTACCTTGGCCATGCTTTCCCTCTCCATGAGGCCGGTTGCCTTTGCAAAGGCTCCACATAGAGCGGTATTCATAATAGGTCTTCCAAGATGCTTCATCGCTATCTCGGTAGCATCCACAGTTACTATCTCTGCTTCTGTATCAATATCTATACCTTCTGCATCGGCGGAAGTATTCACAAGTATCATTCCGTCGTCTTTCAGGCCCTTGGCTACATCTACAAGCTCTATCAGGGTAGAGTCCTGGACTATGACGTAGTCGGGAACGTATACCTGACTTCTGTCGGTTATCTCTCTGTCGTCTACCCTTACGAAGGCCTCTATAGGTGCACCCAATCTCTCGACGCCGAAGGAAGGAAAACCCTGAGCATTTTTTCCAGACTCAAAGGCT
>JAKOPB010000055.1 GCA_022257805.1 Nanobdellati archaeon | reverse complement strand
GACACATGGAAAACGAAGGTCACGCCGGATGTATGAATTATGGCCCTTTCTCTAAAAATTTAAGTGTTCAAAAGTAACTATGTAACTGTGGGGATTGTATGAAGACATATCTTACAGTATTTTTCAACTCCAACGGAGACAAGCCATCCGAGGTTACAAAGACCTTCAAGGATCTTGGGTTTGAGCTTACGAGAGGTGATTACGACTACAAGTATGACTGGGAAGACGGAGCCTCGCTTGATCAGATAGTCAGTATAAGCGACAAGATACAGGAACTACTTAGAGGAAAGAAGATACTTTTCCAGATAGAAACGAGCGAAGGAGGCAATCACCAGGAGCCCGACTTCAAGGAAATGAAGACGTATCTAAAATTGATATTCAGGAGCGATGGAGGTAAAGCACCGTCAGAGGCAGACGAAAGGGTTGCCGAACTTATGGAGATAGGATTTGAGCCTATAAAGGGAGAGTATGACTATGTCTACAGGTGGCCCGAGGACAGTAATATAGAGGGTGCACTGGAGGTTGCGGACAGGGTTTACAGGGCACTGGAGGATTGTGGCGTATACTTCAAACTGAAAACGGTTTGAATCCGATATTTTATCGGTCCGTTCTTCGAACAATTAAAAAGTAATATATGTAATACATTACGGGAATCTGGTGATATTATGGTCGATCTGAGAAAAATAGACGAAAACACGTGGGAGATCCCGAAGGAAGAGGGGATGAGAGTTCCGGGTAGAGTCTACGCTTCTGAAAACCTTCTTGAACAGATAAAACAGGACAAAACACTTGAACAAATAAAGAATGTTGCGCACCTCCCTGGTATATACAAGCATTCTATAGCTATGCCTGACGCACACCAAGGATATGGATTTTCTATTGGAGGCGTGGCGGCCTTAGACGTGTCAGAAGGTGGAATAAGTCCCGGAGGTGTGGGTTACGATATTAACTGCGGTGTTAGACTTGTAAAAACACCTCTGAAGGCTGAAGAGGTAAGAGGAAAGCTCAAAGAGCTCATAAATGTACTTTTCCAGAAGGTTCCTTCCGGCGTCGGGAAGAGCTCCAATATATCCCTTTCACACGGCGAGCTTGAAGACGTTATCGAGGGAGGAGCCGGGTGGGCTGTGGAAAACGGCTACGGTCTGGAGGAGGATCTGGAAAGACTGGAGGAAAATGGATGTATGGAGGAGGCAGATTCTTCCGTGGTTTCTGATAAGGCCATGAATCGGGGTAGAAACCAGGTGGGTTGTCTCGGTGCAGGGAACCACTTTCTGGAGATCGAGAAGGTTGGAAGGATAGATGACGAAGAAGTTGCCGATACCTTTAACTTGGAGGAAGACCAGGTCTGCGCAATGATACACACCGGTTCCAGGGGCTTCGGTCATCAGGTCTGTACGGACTATCTACGAGAGACCGAGAAAAAGTACAAGAACCTGGTGAGGAAACTGCCTGACAAAGAACTTGTATATGCTCCTGGTGGTAGTGAGATGGCCGACAGGTACTTCAGGGCGATGAGTTGTGCAGTCAACTTCGCCTTCGCCAACAGGCAGGTCATAATGCATCAGGTCAGAAAGGCCTTCGAGGAAGTTTTTGATCTGGACTACGGTGACCTGGAGCTTGTCTACGGTGTCTGCCACAATGTCGCAAAGAAGGAAGAGCACAAGATAAACGGTGAAAACAAAAAGGTATACGTCCACAGAAAGGGAGCCACCCGTGCCTTCCCACCGGGCCATGAGAAGGTTCCGGAAGAGTACAGAGACGTCGGTCAGCCCGTTCTTATACCGGGCAACATGGGCGAAGGAAGCTATCTGCTCAGAGGAAGCGATGGATCTATGGAACTTTCCTTCGGATCTGCTCCACATGGTTCTGGTAGGATTATGTCTAGGACCAGAGCAAAAGGGGAGTTCTGGGGTGAGACAGTTGCCAAAGACCTCAAGGAAACCAAGGATATACTTGTCAAGGCTGCCTCTATGCCAGTGGTCGCAGAGGAGGCTCCAGGGGCCTACAAGAACCTGGAGGAAGTTGTTGACACGTCTCATAACGTGGGCGTTGCGGAAAAGGTCCTCAAGCTGGATTCCATGGGAGTCATAAAGGGCTGAATCTTAAGATATTTATACAGGCAAAGAAAACTGATTGATATGGAAGTCGAAAGAGTTGAGACGGGAATACCTGGTCTTGATGAGCTTCTGAACGGTGGTATCCCAGAGAGAAACGTGGTTCTTGTAAGCGGTGAGTCGGGTGCAGGAAAGACCACATTTTGTTCTCAGTTCCTCTGGAAAGGTCTGGAAGAGGGTCAGAACTGTATGTTTGTGAGTTTTGAAGAACCCCCCTCACAGATAAGAGAGGAGGCAAGGCTTTTCGGATGGGACTTCGACAAGCATTACGATAAAATTACCATAGACGGGAAAGATCCCTTCGACGAGGGCGACGAGGAGCTCTTCTGGTTCAGGGATGAACTGGAGAAGAGAAATGTAAATAGGCTCGCCCTTGACTCTACATCCATCCTTTCACTCTATCACAGAGATCCGTATGAAATAAGAAAGGCGATATATCAAATAATCAAGGTAATAAAGGAGGCAGGAGTAACTGCTATAATTACTGCAGAGTCTCCTGAGGGAAGTAGCCAGTTAACCAGGCATAATGTTGTCCAGTATTCCGTGGATGGCATCATAGCTTTGTACTTCGAGGATGTGGGAGAGAAAGGTTACAGGTCTCTTCAGGTTAGAAAAATGAGAAGGAGTGAGATATCCACAGAGACGGTTCCCTTTGAAATAACCGGTGAAGGAATTAAAGCAGGCGAATCGATAGTTTAGAGATTCTTGTCTACTCAGAAGCCATCTTCTATTACTTTCAAACCCTTGTCGGTTATTTCCATTGGAAATATTTCTATTGCGTGGTCAGTTCTTCGCATTTTCCTTATCTCCAGTGTTCTGTTGTATTTCTCCGCGACGGGCGTAAACTCAAGTTTTATAACACCGTCAACTAAGTACTCCACTATCCCACCGCCTGTTAGACCTTCTGAGGATTCAGGAACCGTTCCCACAAGCATGACGGTTACTCCCATGCTTTTCAGTTTCTCGATCAGGGAAGAAATAGCTGCTCTTGCGAGGTACTTGTCCTTTACGAACATCTCTATGAGGGAAACGGAATCTATTACAACCCTCTCGGCGTTTACTTCTTTTACGTCTTTTTCCACGTTATTCAGGAAGTCGGTGATATAACCTCTTATCAGCCTGCTGAAGTTTTCAACGTTTCTGGTGATAAGCACAGGCTTTATTGAGCTTATCTTTAGAATACCTTCTTCGTCTGAATATTTTGTCAGATCCCATCCAAACATCTCTTTGATATCATTTATTACGTCTTCTCTGTCTTGTTCCGTAGTTATATAGACCCCGGGCTCGCCATTTTCAAGCCCTTCGTGTATGAATGATGCAGAAAATCCAGTCTTGCATGTACCTGTTTTACCGGTTACCAGGTTTACTGACCCCTCAAAAAATCCACCTTCGATTTTATCATCCAGGTTTATGACGCCGCTTCCCAGTCTTTTCATTTTATCACAAAGAACTGGGGTTTGTATCTTTTTATCTTTTTCCCTGAGCTCCGGTCTTCTGGATACTTGAGATCCGAAACTCTTTTTAAGTATTGCCAACTAATTGTTAGATTGATACTATGTTCGGAAAGAAGAAAGGACAGGCCGCAATGGAGTACCTGATGACCTACGGCTGGGCTATCCTGGCTGTAGTCATAGTAGGCGGTGTCCTCTACTACTACGGAGTTTTCGAACCGGATCTACCCGATCAGGGATGTCCG
>JAKOPB010000125.1 GCA_022257805.1 Nanobdellati archaeon | reverse complement strand
CGGACCTGTATCTCAAGAAGGAGGATACTATATTCAGGCTGGACTCGAGACCCAGTGACGCTGTGGCCATAGCACTCCGGGCCGATGCACCAATAGAGGTCAGCGAAGACCTTCTCCAGGAGCACGGAAGGAATGTGTGCTGAGAAAGGCGGGCCTGTCGGGATTTGAACCCGAGATCTGTTGGTCCGCAACCAACCGTCCTGTCCAGACTAGACCACAGGCCCTCTTTCTATGTTATAATAAGAAAGAGTAATAAATCCTCCGTAAAATACAACTATTTCACTAGGGCTCATCGGATTAAAGATCTTCTGTTTCCTCTCCTTCCAGAACGTAGTTCTGCGGCAGTATCGTAGTTCCCCATTTATCGGAGCTGAATGTACGCCTTTTCAACTCATAGAAAACCAGGACAGGATCGTCGGTCAAGGATTTCTTACCTATCACCGCCTCTCCAAGAGAATCTTTTGAATCTATATCATCGTAGACTGCACTGGGACCCTTTGTTACCTCGTATTCGCAAAGCGACCTACACACAGCTTCGAGAAACCTCGAGTCTATGTAGGTATCTTCCTTTCCCTGCTCATCCCTGGATCTCGACATAGTTACTTCACTGTTATACGGAAAAGCTTAAATGATTTCGGTCTCCCGTGTGCACCTATTTTTTGAAGAAAAGCCAGTTATCCGGCTCTTCTTCGGGCTTGAACCGCACCAGAACGTACTCACCCCTTAGTTTTTTACCGTCTATGTCGACAACGATCTTGTTCTCCTTCCAGCTCACGACCTCGTAGCTTCCGCGGTCCCATAGCTCAACGGTACCTGCGCCGTACCTGCCCTCCTCTATCTCCCCCTCGAAAAAGGCGTAGTCCAGGTCGTGGTCCTCCACCTGTATGGCCAGCCTCTTCTTTTGTAGTTCCGTCGGCGGCTCCTTCGGAACAGCCCAGCTCTTCAGGACGCCGTCCTTCTCCAGCCGAAGGTCGTAGTGGAGCTGCGAAGCGTCGTGTTTCTGTATGGAGTATATCCTATCTTCTTCGCTCATCCAAGTTCTACCTCTTCGGAGCGCCACGTTCCGTGCATGTTGCACCGTTCAAATGCTACAAACGGGTGCTTGTGGTCAAGTTTTACCTCAAAGGTGGCCACAGGGTCCGATCTGGCCGATGCGAAGGTCGCCCTTCCAAGGAAAGTCCGGCCGGAGTAGAGCTCTATCGACTCTATGAAATGGTTGTGCTCGTTTGGATGTTCCTTGTACTCACCAACCTTCACAGTAACCCGGTATCTATCTTCGCCCAGGCTTTCGACGTCAATAACGGGCGTGTGTTTTTTCTCAAGTACGTCCATCTCATCCGGATCCTTGTCGGCGTAGTTCAGACCACAAAATAGATCTTCCTCACAGTCCATATATTACACCTCCTTTCGGAATTGTTTTTCAGTT
>JAKOPB010000117.1 GCA_022257805.1 Nanobdellati archaeon | reverse complement strand
CCCAAGACCTTCGGCTGACATAGTATCAACTATTGCTCTGGGAAAACTTAAGTCTTAAAAGAAATCAAAGGAAATCACATATCGGTATTTCAGAAACATATCGTAGAAAATCATTATTGAACCTGAACTTCAGTGGATGTACTTCCAGTCCTTCGTCTACTGCTTTCCTGAAAACTTCCGCGAACTCCGGGTCCGTACTTTCTTTGGGTGCAAAGCACTCCGCATCAGGCCTGAAGACCAGGAACAGCAGAGCGGTTCTATCACCGTTTTCCATGGTTTTCCTTAACTCTTCCATATGTCTCCTGCCCCTATTTGTGGGTGCATCAGGGAACAGAGCCACGCCGTCCTCCGCCAGCGTGCAACCCTTGACCTCCAACCAGATCCTTTCGTCGCCTTTCTCCAGAAGGAAATCTATCCTGCTATCACCAAGCTGTACCTCCGGATTTATTTTTTCCACTTCGGGATATGGACTTATTTTCTTGTCCTCCAAAATCCTTTCTGTTATCTTCCTATGGTAGCCAGAGTTAACGAATATCCAGTTATCTTTGACCTTTCCTGCGATAAGGTCCCAGTCCGTTTTTCTGTCTTTGTTTTCTGCCTTCTTAACCAGAACCCTGTTCCCCTCGTAAAGTATCTCCTCCAGACGTCCAGGGTCTCGGACGTGGACCTCCTCCTTCTTTCCGTCTATGTCCACAGTCCCCAGAAAACGGTTCTTCCTTTCTACGAATCTGCCTTCTGCGTCTATTCCTACTTCTATTACATCCTTTCTCATTCATATCCGGATGGTTTTGAGGCTTGGATAAGTTTAGTCTACTTTTCCACGTAATCCCTAACCATGTTCATTATTCTCTTTACTTTCTTTTTCCACTTCAAGGCATCTGACTTGCTGAAGTATTCGCCGTGGTATTCGGCCGAACTCTTTTTCTGGAGAATTTCCTGTATTGAGTTTCTATATTTGCTTTCTTCGCCCTTGATCAGATTTTCATTCAGAAGTTTTTTGAAGAAGTCTGTGGCTTTGTCGTGCCTTCCAGGTGTTTCCCCTAACTTTTCCTCGAAGAGAGCGTCCAGTGCCTTTATCATGGCATGTGAAAACTGTGCACAGGCGACCCTTGGATTTTCGTCCACGACCGAACTTGCAGTTTTGAACCAAGCCTCAGAGTCTTCAAGATGTTTGTTCATCTTTTTCGGCCTCGTAAAGTTTTATTCCTTCCTTTTCGATGTTTTCGGCGAAGGAACCTCCATGTTTTTTCATAATACCAAACCTGCTTTCCTCCATTATGTCCGGCATAACCCTTGCGGATCTCTCCGAACTTATCCTTTCGGCCGTCTGTAGTATTTCGTCCTCAAGCTCTCTGCCTTTTTCATCCACTAGTACCAATACGTCGACATCGCTGTTCAGGTCTGCAGTTCCCCTGGCGACGGATCCGAAGAGCACGCACCCCCTGACATCCTCCATCCCCTTTATCTCATCCACAAACTCTTCAGCCACTTCCTCCAGTTCATCGATCTCGACCCGAGCCAGTTTCAGGATTCTCCTGAGGACGTTCTTGTTCTTCACCCGAACGACCTTTGAGTTGCCTACCTTTGAGGTGGTTAGAAAATCCCTGTCTTCAAGCCTGTTTACAGATCTCCAGACCGTCGTCTTGGATATCCCCGATTCTTGGGATATCTGCTTCAGGGACCAGTCCCTGTCAGGGAACTCCATG
>JAKOPB010000024.1 GCA_022257805.1 Nanobdellati archaeon | reverse complement strand
GGAACATAAGGACGCCTAGCCATCGCTATGACAAGGAAGCAGATTTCGATGACGTAAAGGGCGAAGTCGTGGATATAGTTCACGATCCTGCAAGGTCTGCTCCGCTGGCTAAGGTGAAGCTGGAGGACGGTGAGGAGAGAAATATAATAGCTTCCGAGGGTCTGGAGACAGGTGATGTAGTGAAGTGTGGTATCTCCGCACCCATAGAACCCGGAAACCGACTGAAGCTTGCGGAGATTCCGGAAGGTGTTCCCGTTCATTCGGTGGAGACCAAACCAGATGAAGGCGGGAAGCTAGTGAGGGCATCCGGAACACATGCAACTGTGAAGCTACACGACATAGATAAGACGGTTTTAGAGCTTCCCTCCGGGAAGATAAAGATACTGAATCCGGAATGTAAAGCGACGGTCGGGGTCGTGGCAGGCGGTGGAAGAAAGGAGAAGCCGTTCGTAAAGGCAGGCAACAAGTATAAAGCCAAGAAAGCTCGTGGAAAGAAGTATCCTATAACATCTGCCGTTTCGATGAATGCAGTGGACCATCCCTTTGGTGGTTCCACAAGACCAGGTAAGCCCAAAACCACGAAAAGAACGGCACCACCCGGACAGAAGACGGGTTCGTTTGGTGCAAAGTCGTCCGGTAGAAAAAAGAATAAATAACGTGATTTATATGCCAAAGGATTTTCAGTTCAGGGGCAAGACGCTGGAAGAACTCAGAGAGATGAATCTGAGCGAGTTTGCAAAGCTGTTGGATTCGAGGAAAAGAAGAAGTTTGATGAGAGGTCTGACAGATGCTCAAAAGAAGCTCCTAAGTAAAATAAGAGACGGAGAAGAGTACGTGAAGACACATGCAAGGGACATGGTGATTCTACCAGAGATGGTGGGAACAACTATAGGAGTTCACAATGGCAAGGACTTCATTGATGTAGAGATCGAACCAAGGATGATAGGTCATTACTTGGGAGAGCTCGCAGGAACCAGAAAGAGCGTTGACCATTCTGCGCCAGGTCTCGGTGCAACGAGGACCTCGAAGCACGTACCCCTGAAGTAAGGAGGAGAAAAATATGGTAGGTTATCCGGTTGAGGTCGAAGAAAAGAATGTGAAGGCATCCGGGATAAATCTGAGAATATCCAGGAAGAAGGCACATATGATATGCAAGGAGATGAACAGGAACAAGATGAAGTTTGAAAGGGCAAAGGAGTTTGTAGAGAACTTGATTGAGGGCGAGGAAAATATAGACGGAAAGACCTACAGAAAGGCGGCGGAAGGTATACTTGAGGTACTGGAAAACGCAGAGAACAATGCAGAGTTCAAAGGGATGGACAAGAGCAAGCTCAGGGTGAAGACAATAACCGCAGAACCAGGAACAACTCTTAGGAGGATGAGGAGAAGGCGTGATTTTGGAAACAGGCTGAAAACAGCAAACGTTAAACTGGTATTGGAGAGAGGTTGAGATGACACTAGAAAAGCAGTTTATAGATAAAGGGATAAAGAAGAACCAGCTCGAGAACTTTTTTGAGAGGGAGTATCCAAGGGCCGGGTACACTGGCTGTGATATACAGAGGACCCCTATGGGAGTCAAGATAACCATATATGCGGACAAGCCTGGGCTTATTATAGGTAGAGGCGGTGGAAGGATAGATGAGATTACTAAAAAACTTGAAGAGGAGTTTGGCTTTGAGGATCCCCAGATAGATGTCCAGGAGATAGAGAGACCGGAGCTCGATGCGAAGATAATGGCAAAGGAAATAAAGAATGCAATAGAAAGCGGTGCAAACTACAGGAGAGTTGGTAGCGGTGTGCTCAGAAGTATAATACAGAGGGGAGCTGCGGGAGCCGAGATAGAGATTTCAGGAAAGCTTTCCGGGTCCAGAGGCAGAACAGAAAGGTTTCAGGATGGTTACATGAAAAGCTGCGGGGAACCTGCCAAGAGGCTTGTGGACGAGGCAGTGGTTCATGCCAAGACAAAACCCGGTACGATAGGCGTAAAGGTAAGGATAATGGAGGAGAAGCCCGAGGAAATTTTCGAAAAGGAGCTTGTGGAAGAAGATGCCGGTGCAGAGACCGAGGAAAGAGAGGAGGAAGAATTTGAGCTAGGAGAAGACAAGATAAACGATATAATAGATTCCTCTATAAAAGAGGCAAAGGAGAAGATCAAGGATTTGGATGAAAACTTGACACTTGATGACTACAAGGAAATACTGGAATACGAGGTCGACGATAAAAAGAGGAAGGGTATGCTGAAGTTCCTCGAGAAAAGGGTAGATAATATGGAGGAGGATGAGTAGAATGGTCCTACTGAGAACAGAAGAACTGGAGGATATGAGCAGGAAAGAACTGGAGGAAAAGATGGATGAGCTTCAGTTGGAGCTGGCCAAGGAAAAGGCACAGGTAAAGATAGGCGGTGTACCCGAGAATCCAGGTAAGATGAATGAGATGAGAAAAACCATAGCAAGGATAAAAACTATGTTGTCCGAGATGTGAGGTGAAAATAAATCGCTAACTGCCCCAACTGTGGACAGCCCGAGGAACTCTGCGTCTGTGACACGATAGCAAAGGAGGAAAAAAAGATAAAGGTAAGTAAGACCAGGAGAAGCTACGGCAAGGAGCTTACGATAATAGAGAACATCTCAGAGGACATGGACTCCAAGAAACTTGCAAAGAAGCTCAAAAAGAACCTAGCATGTGGCGGTACTTACAAGGAAGGTAGGATCGAACTGCAGGGTGATCATCTCAGGAGGATAAAGGACCTCCTGATAGAAGAGGGCTTCCCTGAGGAAAAGATAGAAGTAAGGAACTGATATGAGAACTTTGGAAAACCTCCCTAGACACGAGCTCATAGGCCTCAAGGTCGAGGTACTGATGAGCGAAAACAGACCGGAGGAAGGCATAGAGGGAAAGATAATAGACGAAGGGAAAAGCGTTTTAAAGATTGAATGTGAAGGTGAAGAGAAAACTGTTCAAAAGCAAGGTCGTGTTTTCAAGTTTCACCTTCCCTCCGGACATAAGTGTAAGATGGACGGCGAAGTTTTGGTAGGACGTCCCGAGGAAAGAATAAAGAAAAAGTTGAAAAAATGGTGAGAAAATGGCACTAGGACTTGATGTGAAGGCTCCGAAAAAGGAGTGTGAAGACAGGAACTGTCCCTTCCATGGGAACCTGTCGATTAGAGGTAAGGTTTTTGAAGGAACCGTTGTATCCAGGACGGAAAAAACCGTGACAGTTCAGTGGCAGTACTATCATTACGTGCCAAAATACGAGAGATACATGAGAAGAAATACGAAGGTTATGTGCCACTGTCCTCCCTGCGTCGAAGTGGAGGAAGGCGACGAAGTAAAGATAGGTGAAACCAGACCAATATCAAAGGGCAAGAGCTTCGTTGTTCTTGAAGCGATGGGTGAATAAAATGAGATCTATTGGAAGCAGTGTGACGAGAGGAATCAACGTGGGAGCTAAAGTAAAATGTATAGATAACACAGGTGCGAAGGTATTGAACGTGGTTTCGGTTATCAACTACAAGGGTACCAAATCCCGACAGCCCAGGGCCGGTGTAGGAGAAGTGGTGCGCTGTTCGGTCGTCAAGGGATCACCGGAGATGAGGGAAGAGACACCCCTCGCTGTTATTGTCAGGCAGAGAAAGGAGTGGAGGAGGCCGAGCGGGAGGAGGGTGAGGTTCGACGATAACGCGGCTGTTTTGATAAATGATAGGAACGAACCCCGCGGAAATGAGATAAAAGGAGCTGTTGCCAAGGAAGTTGTTGAAAGATTTCCAGAAATAGGAAAGGTAGCAAGGGTTGTTGTATAATGAAGAGCAAAAAACCAGGTAAACAGAGAAAGAAGATAATGAATGCTCCTATGCATAAAAGGCAGAAGATGATGTCTGCTCTACTGGAGAAGGATCTCAGAAATGACTTGAATAGAAGAAGTCTTCCCCTGAGAAGCGGCGACAAGGTGAAGGTTATGAGGGGAGACTTCAAGGACGCCGAAGACAAGGTACGTAATGTAGACCTGGACAGTTTAAAGGTTACCCTCGAAGATCTGAAAGAAGAAAAGGTTGATGGTACCGAGGTCAGACCCAAAATAGATCCATCCAACTTAATGATTGTAGAGCCTGATCTATCAGATAAAAGGAGAGAAAAAATAGTTGAAAGGTCCGGTGGCGAAGTTGCCGAGGAGCTGAAGAAAAAAGAAGATGAAGAACCCGAAGAGGAGCCCGAAGAGGAGCCCGAAGAGGAAGAGAAGGAAGAAGGTTTCAAATGTGAGATCTGTGGAGATGTCTTCGATTCGAAGAGAGGACTCGGTGTTCACAAAGGAAGGGTTCATCCGGAATACATGAAATCTTGAGGGATAATATGTCAAAACATCAAAAATCACTGTCTTCACCAAAGACCTACCCCATACCAAGAAAGGAAAGACCATGGGCGATAAAACCCAGTCCAGGACCCCATTCACAGGACAACTGTGTGCCTCTTGGCATAATTATCAGGGATGTCCTGAATTATGCGGAGAGTGTAAGTGAAGTCAAGAGAATACTCAAAAAAGGAAACTGTGAAGTTGATGGAAAAAGGGTCAGCGACCACAGGTTCCCTGTTGGAATCTTTGATTCCTTGAAGTTTGGAGATGAGTTTTTCAGGGTAGTTCCATCGAAGAGAGGATTCAAGCTAGTAGGCATAAGTGAGAAGGACTCAAAGGAAAAAATTTGCAGACTTGAGGACAAAAAGATCATAAAGGACGGGGATTTGCAGCTGACCTTCAACGACGGAAAGACCTTTTTAGACAGAGAAGACGAGTTCATGGATGTGGACACAGGCTCATCAGTAGTTATTAGTCTTCCTGATCTGGAGATCGTGGAGTTGATAGAACTGGACAAGGACCAGGATATAATGATAACCGAAGGCAAGAACAGAGGAGAGGTAGCCCAGTTTAAGAAAAAGAAAAACCTTAAAGGAAGCAATGAAAACAGGGTTATAGTGTCCCAGGAAAACAAGGAACTGGACTTACCCGAAAGCCTTGTTTTCCCAATCGATACCGATATAATAAAGGGAGATCCGGAGGAAGAGTGATCGACATGACAGAAGAAAATCCGATGAGAGAAATAAGGCTGGAGAAGGTTGTGTTAAATATAGGAACCGGAGGACCAGGTGAGGAGCTTGAGAAAGCAAAAAATCTACTGGAAGATCTGACTGATAATGAAGCGAAGATCACAAATGCTCGAGGAAGAAGTGCCTTCGGCGTTTCGAAGGGAAGGGAGATTGGCGTTATGGTCACACTCAGGAGAGAAGAGGCCGAGGATTTCCTTCAGAGGCTTCTGGAGGCAAAGGACCACATGGTTAGAGAAAGTAGTTTCGATACCCAGGGTAACCTTTCGATGGGTCTGGAGGAGCACATAGACCTTCCGGATACGGACTACGATCCAGAAATCGGTATATTTGGGATGGACGTTACTGTAACGCTGGAAAGGCCAGGTTTTCGAATAAAGAGAAGAAAGATTTCAAAGGAGATAGAAGACGACCATAAAATAACAAAGGATGATGCAAAAGAGTTTATGAAAGAAAAGTTTGATGTTGAGGTAGTTGGTGATTAGATGGCTAAAAAGGAAGTTCCTAAATGTAGGAAATGTGGCAACAGATGGGGAGTTATAAGAAAATACGATCTCTACATATGCAGGCAGTGTTTTAGGGAGGTCGCTGAAGATATAGGATTTGAAAAATATTAGGTGAATCAAAATGAAACATTCGATACTTTCGGACTGTATGTCGACGCTGAAGAACGCAGAAGAAGTTGGAAAGGACAACTGTGTAGTCGAGGCATCGGAACTGGTCCTGGAAACTCTGAAGACTCTCCAAAGAGAGAGCTATATCGGAGAGTTTGAGAAGATCGAGGACAATAGAGGAGGTAAGTTCAGGATTGAACTTTTAGGAGAGATCAACGACTGCAATGTAGTAAGGCCCCGGTTTTCTGTAAAGAAAGACGAGTTTGAAAGCTGGGAGAAAAGATACCTTCCGGCAAAGGGCATGGGTTTTATCGTTGTCAGTACATCTCGTGGTATAATGACACATAAGGAGGCAAAGTCCGAGGGTGTCGGTGGAAAACTCATAGCTTACGTTTATTGAGGATATCCATGGAAAGAAAAGTGAATGTTCCGGAGGATGTGGAAGTAGAGGTTTCGGATAGAGGTCTGAAGGTCAGTGGAAACGGAAACGAGGTTTTTAAAAAACTGCAACATCCTCTGATAGAAGTAGAACTCGAGAACAGTAATGTTGTTGTCCGTACAAAGAAGGACAACAAGAAGATCGAGAGCATATGTCGTACATTTGCGTCTAAAATCGATAGCGCCGTAAAGGGCGTTACCGAGGGCTTCGAGTACAGGCTTCGTGTTGTCTACAGACATTTCCCTGTTGAAGTTAATGTCCAGGGTGACAGACTTGTGGTATCAAACTTCCTGGGCGAAAGAGAGAACAGGGAGGCAGACATACTTGAAGGCGTTCAGGTAAAGGTCGATGACGAGGATATAGTGGTCAGTGGTGCAGACAAGGAGTTGGTTGGACAGACTGCAGCCAATATAGAACGTAAGATGCAGGCTCCCAGTTCCAAAGATAGACGGGTCTTCGAGGATGGTATATACATAGTAAAAAAGCCAGGTAAGGAAGGTTGAAAATATGAGCGACAAAAAGTTCAAAAGACAGAACTCTAATAGGAAGGTGAAGGATTCCTGGAGGAAGCCCAAGGGCCATCATTCCTCCATGAGGAAAAAGAAGAAGGGTGAAGGTAAGATGCCTTCACCTGGTTACGGCAGCGAGAATAAGGGAATGCATCCTTCCGGTTATTACGAGGTGCTGGTGAGGAATCCGGAAGAACTGGAGGAAGTAGATCCGGACGAGGAGGCGGCGAGGATATGCTCGAGGGTTGGTGGAAGGAAGAGGGAAAGGATTTTAGAAAAAGCTGAAGAAATGGATATAAAGGTGTTGAACTGAGGTTATAAAATGTTCCTGAGATTTGAAGAAACGAAATGCCCTCTTTGTGGGACAATGGGTGCAGACTCAAGTGTAGAGGAGCTCTCTAACTGTCCCAGGTGCGGTGCCAAGTTCAACAAGTTTGGTATAATCCACGCACCACAAAACGAGATGAATATCCACTGGACATGAGGTATTGATTATGAACCTTTCCACACAGAGAGAGATGGCGGCTGATGTGCT
>JAKOPB010000051.1 GCA_022257805.1 Nanobdellati archaeon | reverse complement strand
TTCTCGGTCCTTGTATACCAGTTTTTTCTTGTAAAACTGAAGGAATATCCACTGATCCCATTTGTAATAACTCTCCCTATGTGAGGCTATTTCCCTTGACCAGTCAAATGAAAAGCCCAGACGCTTCATTTGTTTTTTTATACTCTGTATATTCGACTCTGTCCACTCGCGCGGGTTCTTACCCCTCTTTATAGCTGCGTTTTCAGCGGGCAGTCCAAACGAGTCGAAGCCAATAGGATACAGAACATTGTAACCTTGCATTCTTCTGAATCTTGCGTTCACGTCTCCAAGAGCATAGTTCCTGACGTGGCCCATATGTACGGATCCTGATGGATAAGGATACATATCAAGGGCATAGAACTTTTCTCCTGGTCTGTTCTTTCCAGCCAGGAAGATCTCAGCTTCTTCCCACTTCTTCTGCCATTTTTTTTCTATATCCCTTTGCTCTTCTATTTTCATAGTATCGGGACTCTTTACAGTTGTAGTTTAAAATTAAAAAGAATTTAAAGAAAAGGGCGAATGAGCTGGTCTTTAAACCAGCAGCACTAGTAGGAGAAGTGTCATACCCGTGCCAAGGTAAAGTACTTCCTTCTTACCAAGCCTGTTGGTTTTCTCCATTCTATCGCAAGTACCTATTATAGGGTGTGGTTTATAAATCTTTCCTGATAAAATCGACATGGAGGACAAAAAGATAAAAGTCATAATAGACCAATCTTATTCCCTGGGCGCGTAGCTCAGCCTGGACAGAGCACTGGCCTTCTAAGAAACCTTTGGAAGGGATTTTATCCAAGGGCGAAGAGAGCCAGGGGTCGTGGGTTCAAATCCCACCGCGTCCGCCATTTCTGCGCTCTTTTTGAATCAAAACCTTTAAATTTGTAAACATATAAACTAGTGATGTGTGTGGAGTATGTCGAGGGTTTTATCTATAGCGTCAGGAAAAGGCGGTGTTGGCAAGACAACCGTTGTTTCTAATCTGGGTGCTGTTTTGACTGAAGCAGGGAAGAACGTTACCCTTGTGGACGGCAACCTAACAACTGCAAACCTCTCTATGCACCTTGGAATCCCATTGTATCCTGTAACATTACACGATGTTCTAAAGGACGACGCCATGATGCCCGAGGCTATGTACGTACACCCATCCGGCGTCAAAGTAGTACCTTCCGGTCTTGGTATAGACGACATGGAAGGAACGGATTCTAGGAACCTGCCACTTGCTATAGACGAACTCATGGGCGACACAGAGATGGTCCTACTAGATACACCGGCTGGACTTGGCCAGGAAACCATATCAACCATCGAGGCCTCGGACGAGATGCTTTTGGTGACACATCCAAACATGCCTTCTCTCACAGATGTTCTGAAGACAAAGAACCTTGCGGAGGACATGGGAGTTGACGTCATAGGAGCTGTGATAAACTATCACACAGGTTCCAGAGAGGAGCTCAACGAGCAAGAGGTAAGCGATATGCTAGACGGACTGCCGATAGTTGCCAAAATACCCTACGATAAGAAGGTTCCAGAGGCAGTCGCCATGAAAAAGCCGGTTGTGCATCATGATCCTCATACACCTGCCAGCAAAGCTTTCAGAGAACTAGCCACGGAGATAACAGCCGAGGAGTTAGACCTCAACTACGGTAAGAAGGGCATCCTGAGCAGGCTGGCCGGATTTTTCAAGGTTTAAAACTGGTTCCTTTCTTTTCCGATAACTTCCACATCTATTTCAAAGGCAACTACGGGTTTTTCGAGCTCCCAGTTTTCCAAGACCTCGGGGTGGATTTCGCCGACAAAACCAGCCGGTTCTCCGTCTATAATTATTTGTCCTGCTCTACCATCCATATACATGCTACTATCATATTTTCTCAATTCTAAACCATGGTCAAATATTTTCATAAGGGCATCGACAACCGATGCCATGTCTACGTAGTTTACCCTTTCGTCGCACAACAAACCAGCAATCTTTCTTTTGTTTTTTGCCCCTGTTTCCGTCTTACCGTCCGTTACTATCACATCTCCTATTTCAAATATTTTCTGGGGATATGAGCGGTGCTTGTTCTGCCCAAGGACCTCCATAAGTCCGGGTAGTATGTATTTCCTGCAGATACTGTATTCCTCTGTTAGCGGGTTTTCCATTTCTGCAACATCTTCTTCGTCCATTTCCATTCTTCCGAACTGTTTGTTCTTATTGGTTAGAACTGTACTTCTTACCTCCTGAAAACCGAACCCAATCATGATCTCTCTCAGTTTCCCTGCAAGTTCCTCTCCCTTACGTGCACTTCCTATACCAGGGACATCGGGAACCACCGCTTCGAAATTTTCGTAGCCATAACTTATTGCAACATCCTCTACGATGTCTATCGGGTGCATTACATCAGTTCGGTAGGCCGGTACCTTAACTTCTCCGTCCGAGTACCCGAATCCCACGGAACGTATGAGTTCTGTAAAATTCTTTTCGGATAGGTCCAGACCCAGCAAGCTATTTACATAATCAAGATCCACCTCCATCTCCTTCGGATCAAGGTCGGGTTTATCTACTCCGTCAACTGACACGGTTTTTATTTTGCCGCCGCGCTCCGCCAGGGAAGTGACCACTATGTTCAGAGCCTGATCAACGGCCTTCTGATCCGTTCCTGTTACATCTATGAATATGTTTTTTGTATTCTCTGTGACTTCGGTGAGTTTTCCGTTTATAACAGGCGGAAAACTTAGAATCCTGTTGTTCTTGTCAACAATTATCGGCCACTTTTTGTTGCCTTCAATTATCCTGACATAATTTCCCTTCGGATGTTTCTTGCCTATTTCTCTGAGGTTCATCTTCTCATCGGACTGAAGTGGCGTGAACTCAACGTCCTCTGGTTTTACTCCTTTGTATGTGAACGGAGCCTCTACACGGTCCATATCGTGTATGCCTATGGCGACCTTGGTTCTTTCCCTCCCAAGGGTTTTGTGTATTTTTTCCTGTACCTGCATCAACGAGGTCAGTGCGGATTCGTCGAGGTCCAGGTTACTGATAACGGCTGCCGATATATACGGCCTTACAGAGTCGACGCTCTTCTCTTTTTCAACCTCGATATCGCTTTCCTCCGTTTCGTATACTCTCAGTCCCTCGTCTTTACCAAGAAAGTAACGAAGAGCTCTTGCAAAGCCCTCTGCTGAAAGCATGTCGGGTCGGTCAGGGAATACTTCATAGCTCACTTCACCGTCTTCGAATCCCTCAAAGTCGCATCCCATCATAGTAACTTTATTTTTAAGCACTTTCTTCTTCAGTTTCTTTCCCGTCAGTTCCTCCAGTTCTTCTATATCAAAGCTCACAACAGCCATTATATCCTCGCCTCCTTTAACATTTTCAGGTTGTTTTCATAGTAGAAGTTTCTTATGTCATCGATATCCTCTTTAATCATCGGAAGCCTTTCCAGCCCCAGCCCCCATGCCAGAACAGGTACGTCGATTCCCATAGGCCTTGTTACCTCCGGCCTGAATATACCGGCTCCGCCCATCTCCAGCCATTCGTCCCTTTCCTCAAAATAAACCTCTGGCTCTACTGACATTTCTGTATACGGAAAGTATCCTGGTCTGAACCTAATTTTTTCAAAGCCCAGTTTTTTGTAAAATTCTTTAAGGTAGCCCAGAAGATTGGAGAAGGACACGTCTTCATCGACGACTATGCCTTCCACCTGCATGAACTCCGGCAGGTGCGAGTAGTCCATGGTTTCATTCCGGAAAACCCTGTCGATCGAAAATATCTTGGCAGGCGGTTCTATTTCTGCTAACTTTCTAGCACTTACTGCGGTTGTGTGGGTCCTCAGTACAGGTTTTTTCGCCACGTCCTCCATCCACGAGTAGCCCCAGCCCTCTGCTTCCCCGTCGCCTTCCTCATGCATCCCTTTGACTGATTTAACAAGACCCCCTTTCGGAAGCTTTGTTTTC
>JAKOPB010000119.1 GCA_022257805.1 Nanobdellati archaeon | reverse complement strand
GGCCATCCACAGAAAGGACCTGAGAAAAGCAATACTGAAAGAGGTGGTCCCCCTTGCCGATGTGTTTTCCTTCGACACAAACGAACTAGGACTCATACTAGAAGACCTCGAAATATCGAAAGGTGGGCCTAATCCGGAAAAACCCTACGAAATGTCGAAGGCGCTGAAGAAACTCATAGAAGAACTGAATATAAGCGGGGTCAGTATACACGCACACCACTACTACATGTCTATTTCCCACAGCTACATCGACCCGGAGCCCATCAAGGAAGGGTTCGAGTTTGCTCGAAATGCAGCCTGGACAAGGGCCAGTGGAAAGGAATTAAACCACGAGATCCTGGAGCTGGCAGAAGAGGTGAAACCTTCGGAGAAGGGCAAGAAGTATAGAAGATCTCTCGGTGATTCCCTGGGCGACCAAGAGTTCAGCGAAACAGGGATTCACAGGGATGAGTTTGATATAGTTATGATCCCAAACAAACTGTACAAGGACCCTCAACTAACTGTTGGCCTTGGTGACGTCATATCATCGACGTCCTTTGCAGTCGAAAACGCATTGAGTTGATAAGATGTTTGTGAAAAGTGGCGAGGAGATGGAGAAGCTCTACGAAAAGGCAAAGGAAGGAGGCTATGCCTTTGTCGCGAGCAACGTGGCGGAGCCGAATATAATGATAGGTCTGGTGGAAGGAAGCGAAAGGAAGAACTCGGACCTTGTTCTACAGTTGAGCAGAAGTGCTTGTGAATTCGCAGGAAACGGAGACGCCGTCGCAGGGCTAGAGGCCATGGGAAAGTATATAGAAGAAATAGCCGGGAACAAGGAAGTAGGCATTTTCCTGAACATGGACCACCTGAAGGATCCGGACTTCATAAGGGAAGCAGTGGAAACAGGGCTACCTTCATCGGTTATGATCGACGCCTCGGAAGAGAGCTTCGAAGACAACATAGAGAAGTCGAAAAAAGTCGTGGATATATGTAAGGACAAAGACGTGCTGGTCGAGGCGGAACTGGGAAGGATAAAGGGAACGGAGGACGACGTGAGCTCCATGGAAAGTTATTACACAAAACCAGAAGAGGCTGTGGATTTTGTGGAGAGAACAGGATGCGACCTCCTTGCCATATCCATAGGAACCCAGCACGGCGTGTCAAAGGGCACGGATCTGGATCTGAGGATGGACATAGTGGAGAAGGTGGACAGGAAGCTAAAGGAAAGTGACTTAGAAAGACCACTGGTTGTGCACGGATCTTCCGGACTGACGCACGAACAGATGAGAAAGCTCTCCCGGAAGGGAGTATGCAAGTTCAACAAGGACACGAGATACCAGTATGAGTATGCGAGAACAGCCGTTGAGTTTTACCTGGAACATGAGGAAAGTATACTTCCTCCAGGAAAGTCGGGGGTATCAAGCGAACCTTTCAACGAGGACGGATGGTCGCCGAACAAGGACCACTTCGACCCTAGGGTTGTGTCAAGAAAAGTAAGGGAGAGGGTTTCAGAGGTCATAGAAGAGTTGAATAAGGTTACAGGAAGCCAGGGAAAGTCGCTATATATTTAGAAAGGACTTATCATTTTTCTGATCTTTTCCTCGGGATCATCGGACTCGACTATTCCAGAGGCTACGAAGATTCCGTCTGCCCCGAGATCCAGAG
>JAKOPB010000084.1 GCA_022257805.1 Nanobdellati archaeon | reverse complement strand
CTCTTTATTCCAGGTACCTGAGACTAAATCCATAGCTTCCTGCAGAGAGATCCCTGAATTATTTATCGAATGGTGTAAGTTATCAAGGGTCACGGGCACGCCCGTTTTTTCGTGGACATCCAAACAATCCTGTACTGTATAGCTCTTCTCATCGTTTTCGATCACAAGCCTCCTCTTTATCCTTTCGTCCAGCTCTCTGTATCTCTCCACAAACCTCTCCTTGCTTTTTTGTTTGTTCCCGTACACACCTCCCACGTGGATGTTTATCTTCGAAGATGGACCAAGTTTCATTGCGTCCAGCACATCCCTGTGATATTTGAGGTCCTCCAGAGATCTCCGAAACACATCCTCTTTTTCCGAGTTCAGAACAGTGTATTGCCCCGGATGCATAGTGACCCGGAAATTATGATCCATAAACTTCTCGCCTATCTCTCTGAACCTCTTCGAGAAATGATCTTGCCAGTCGAAGTCGCATACATCGTGGGATGCAAAAGGTATAAGGTCGGAGGTTATCCTGAGAAAAAACATCTCGTTCTCTATATTGTACTCTATCATCCTCTCCAGACAGTCAAGGTTACCCTCGACCGTCTCCTTCAGCTTCTCTTCGGAGTAAGAATCAAGTCTGAAGGTGCTGCTTGCTATACAGTCCAGAGATCGGTTTATACAGGGATATCCAATTCTCATAGGAACAGTTTTACTATGTTCTCAGTATTTAAAACCAAGGATCAGAAAAAAGAAAATAAGGTGGGGGAGTTTAGCCTATGGAAAGACTTCCACTGTCTTCTAGCTTATCGAACTCCAGCTCGATCTCCAGCTCATCTCTGTCTTTGTCTATTTCTACCTCGACTTTGTCCATGAATTTGAAGGGGAGTACCCACTCATCCGTTTTCAGTTCCAGTTCGTTGCCTGCTTCTATTTCATCAGCAAGTTTCCTCAAAAACTCACTGAGCTCCTTTCTGTCCATGTAAAACTCCTTGCTGAAGTTACCTTCCACGGTCTTCCTTCCTTCTGATTTGTCTGTTGAAATTTCCATTTCTATCACCCGTTGCTTTGTTTCAATAAAAAGATATATAAATATTTTTAGTAAAATTATACATATATGTTGGATATAATCGGCTCAAAGAAAAGACTGGAGATACTGAAGCATCTGAGTCAGGAGGACAGATACGTTTCGGAGATCATGGATCTGGCAAACATGGACGGTAAAAGAGTGAAACACCACCTGGAAAGGCTGGAGGACGAAGGACTGATAGAGAGCTACAAGGAAGGAAGAAGAGTGTATTACAAACTTGTAAAAGACCTCAGGTTAGAGGTATCCAAGCCACCTGAAGGCAAGTTCCTGGTCTACGCCACGGAGGAATAACCTAAAGCCTGCCGTCCTTGATCGCGTACGTCATCGTCTGCAGATCGTAGTGAGTCTCATCCTTTGGAATGTCCTCGATCTCCTCGATACGTTCACGGTCTTCTTCGTCTAATTTTACCATAGTGATCACTGAATAAATAAACAAAAAGAAATTTAAATCTCGTGTTTTTTGTGTCTCCTGTTAGAAGAGAGATCTCAACCAGCTGATAAAAGCTGCAAACATACCACTTTCTCCAGTTCCTGGACTGTTGTTTCCGAACTCTACGGTACTAACCTCTTCGCCGTTGTGTAAAACTTGTATCTCGCCTGAACCTTCGGTTTCAAATGTAACCTCGTAGGTCACTGCTCCTACGCATTGAATACAAACCACGTCCTCGGACTCTCCGACCAGATCGATGGTGTATGTATCACCGTCTTCTTGGATTTCGGAGACGTTCACAGTGTGGCAGGGATTCGGCGTTTCCATGACTCCTTTGAACCGGACCCCGCCGTCTATCTCTTCTGTCTCATATACCCCTGTACCTTCCTGACCGTAACAGTCACTACCTATTGTTTCAACTTCAACCGCAGGTCCATCGGCAAACGCAAATCCGATGAAAGCCACCGAAACCATGAAAAAGGCAAGTAGTCCTGCAATTCTTTTTGTTTTCATGTTATCGATACATACATGGAGGCGCCGGTTTATATCTATTACGAATCTGTTCGGTCCGGACCGAACGTTTCTGAAAGATTTATATGAATACGTACAAAGTTTAAACTTATGGCCAGTTTGAAGCTCGACGAGGATACAGCAAAGGTACTGTCCTCGGACACAAGGAAGGAAATACTGGAATTACTTGATGAGAGAAACATGACAGTGACCGAGCTTTCGGGAAGCTTGGATCTCTCGAAGTCCACGGTCCACGAACACCTGAACAAGCTTGTGGAAGCTGGATTTGTGAACAAACTTGGCGAGGAAGGGAAGAAATGGGTTTACTACGAGTTAACCAGAAAGGGTAGAGACATAGTGGGAAACAGGGTCAAGAAAGTTCTGATCTTCGCATCATCTGCTGTGGCCGGGATCCTAGGCATACAACAGCTCTACTCTTACTTCAGTGGGGTCCGTGTAATGGAGGAAGCTGCTGAGATCGAACCAATGATCCAGGAATCACCAGAAGTGATGGAAAGGACACCAGAAGCTCTAAACGGTAACATACACCTAGTG
>JAKOPB010000074.1 GCA_022257805.1 Nanobdellati archaeon | reverse complement strand
CATATAGCTTCGGCAACGCTGAGAGCCACGTCCGACTGTATCAAGGAAACCTTGAGGTCATCAAGAACCTTGTCGAGATCTTTTTCGGAGATCTTCTTCTCGGTGATCTCCTTGCCTGCCTTTGACAGAGCGCTGTCGACCTTGTCCCTGAACTTGGAGAACATTCTATCATCTATACAAAACTATTCTGACTGCAGTATTAAAGCTTCCTCCACCCTACCCAGCTCTGGGCCGGTGGTACCCTCACTCACCAGAACACCGTTTTCATTGGCAACTACACAGGCTCCTACGAAAGGAATGCCAAAGTTTACGGTACCTCTACCACATTCCAGTTCGAACAGATCCTCCAGAAAATCCATCTCCTCCTCTGTGACATCCCTGTGGCAGAGAAGTCCCCTGTTGGTCGCTACAGAACTGCTTCCAAGCAGGTCCTTTCCAGCGATTCTTCCTGAGACCACTGGAACATCAAACAACTTCTCGAGATCATCTCTTACGTCTTCAAGCCTCTCCGAGATAACACATGCGTGGTCGTTCACGAGTATAAGGTTACCAAGGGCCGTGTGTTTGGTTTCTATAACATCACATTTAAGACCGGCTGATTCTATGTTCTCTATCTCTATATCCTCAACGTTCCTGGGCAGTGCTACTCCGTTTGAATTGCCCGCACAAAAAATTCCGACCATGTTTGATCCGGCTAATGCTGTCTTTACTATCTCAACGCCCAGAACCTCTTCTACCCTCCTGTAACAGTTCTCCGAAAGTCCGGGATCCATCACACAGTGATCCCCCACAGGCTCGGTATGAAGGCCTAGATTTGAATCTCCGTCGAAACTGGTCTTTTTTATATTGGCCATAGTATCAAGAAATATCAGTCCATCTGATCCTCAAGGTACTCCTTCATCCCCTTTCTGTCTTTGTTTTCCTCCTCCACTTCCAGTAACATCTCAAAATCAGGGTCATCCATTTCATCTATTGCTTCTTTGGCATCGGATATTGTACCGCTCAAGACTTCCTCATATCTCTCCCTATCTTCGTCGCCTTCTTCTCCGTGGGTCTGAGACTCATGGATCGAAAGACCTCTCTTGGTATCAAACTCTCTGTCGCATTTCTCACAGATATATCCCTCTTCTTCCTCCACCTCTTCCTTTTCCTCCTCTTCATGTGCCCTGGAACGGTGCACCTTCAGACCCTGCTCCGTTGAGAAGGTCTTTCCGCAGTCCTCACACTCGAACTCCTCTTCGGACGGAAGCTCTCTTTCCGGTGTCTGGACCAGCACATAATCGTCTACATCGACAAGCCTTACTCTTATAGAAGAGGGCGGCTTCTGGGCACCCCTTTTCCATATTTCATCATTTATTTCCTGGCCGATCTTTACATCCTTTTCTGTCTGCTTCCTTGCGAACTTTTTTACTTCACGCACAGCTCTGGCTGCACGGTTCTTCCTTTCAGTCTTTTTGACGTTGAGCGGAACGGAAAAAACGTTTTCTTCCATATAGATCAGTCCCTCCAGTGCTTGCCCTTGTTAACTCTGATTCTTCTGGTCCTGCTCCTCTTCATTCCGTACTTCCTGATGGAAGCCCAGACAGGAGCATCGGAGAGATCATTTTTCTTTATGAGTCTTCTCTTTTTTCCTTTCGTTTTCCTTGAAGCCATACTATCTCCTCTTTATATTCCAGTCCTGGTCTGTTTCGTCCTTTATGGACATCAGTATTTTTTTCAACTTTTCCTCGTCTATCTTTTCCCTTATCTGTCCCGACTGGCTGAGCTGAACAAGATAGGTTTCAAGCTGCTGTGCAACCTGTTTATTGGCGAGCTTTACTCTATTAAGCCTTTCTCTTGCATTCTTTGTCAATATCTTTCTCAGGGCCTGTTTCTTTCTCTGCTCAAACTGCTCCTCCATCCTTTTCATTTCTTCTTGATTGTCCTGACTTTCCTGTAGATCCTTTCTCTTCTGTTCCCTCAGTTTCTTTATCTCGTCTTCGTCCATCTTATTCCCCCTTGACCCGTTCCGCGATTCCGTCGAGGAAGGACATCCCTTCGGGCGTTATCTTTCTACCTTCGGAATTTTCCTTTTCGATGAAACCCGCGTCCTCGAGCTGCTGGAGAATAGTTCTTATTATCTTTCCACCTGCAGGACGTGAATGGTCTGGCGCATGTCCGCGGTCCTTCCTGTCACTGTACTCCCTCCTGAGCCTGTTGACTCCGATCGGTCCCTTTACATATATCTTCCTCAAAATAGAAGCAGCCCTTGAATACCACCAGTCGTCCTGTTCAGGGGGCCTCTCCTTTGCGGAGGATGTCTTTACAAACAGACTCCATTCGGGCTGTTCTATCTCTTCTATCTCCTTGAGTTCCTCCTTCGTTGCCTCTACAAGCTTCTCGGGTCTGACGTCATAAACTGTAACCATATTAATCCACTGACTTTAATACAATGTTAAGGTTTTTAAAGCTTAAACTATCCGCGATACGGATATCTCTTCACGTGCCCACACTCATCGCACTTCCACTTAACTGTTTTCTCATCATTGTCCACCTCCACCTTGCAGTTAACCCCTGGTTTTATGTAGCTCTTGCACTCCTCGCAGAACTTCCTTCTATAACTCTCCGGGATTCCGACCCTGTAGCGCATCGCTATCTTCCTGGCCAGCTCCACGTACCTGTCCGCTCTCCTTTTGTTTTTCGGGAAGTTCTTTTCCGCCTCCTCGAACAGTATCTCTATCCTCTCCCTCGCTATCTTCTTCTGCCATTTGGGTTTCATGCAGTCCATCTTTCACTCTCAAGATTTATATAACCATCCGGGGAATTTTTT
>JAKOPB010000056.1 GCA_022257805.1 Nanobdellati archaeon | reverse complement strand
CGTCTGCTCTCTCCAGAAGATCGTCCAGGACCGCATCCCCCTCGAGATCTCCTGTACATATTATCATATCACAGTTCTCCGCCTCTTCCAGAAACTCCTCTGGAATCTCATCTGCGTCTTCCGGTATATGCATATCGCCTATCAGTAGTACCCGCATAGATTACTCCTTGAACACTCAAACCTTTTAAATCATGGATGTACTATAGTTTTAGGTAGCATGAACTGGCCAGTGGAATGGGCAAAGCAGGCGAAGGACATAACACTGAGTCCGGTTGATTTCTACAGAAACCTCGACGAAAGAGGGGACTATAAATATCCCGTAAAGTTCGCAGTTACATCTGCAATGATCTCAGCCTTTTTGGTCTTTATAGCCCAGGAGGCACAGATAAGAATCCTGCCTGACCCTACAATCCCAGCCGAGCTCACGGGTATAACAGGACTTGCCCTTCTTCTGATCTCAGGAATCATCGGCGGTACCATCGGCCTCCTGATAAATTCGGGCTTTATACACATCTTCGTAAGCCTTTTTGGATTCAAGGATTACCAGAAAACTACGGAAGCCGTCTCCTATCCAACCGGGATAAGTGCACTGCTGAGCTGGATACCTGTAGTGAACATAGTCGCGTTTTTCTACATGATATATGCAGAGATCAGAGGCGTGGAAAGCATACATGAAATGAGTACGGGAAAGGCTGCGGCCTCGGTAATACTTGGGACCGTTCTCCTCGGAGTAATTATATTTTCTATTTTCATAGGACTGGCATTCTTTGCCTATAGCTTCACCGAACCAGTAGGCGGGGAGGTTTTCGAAACAACGCTGCAAACAGTTTTATAGAAGAATAGAAAGCTCAAAGCCCGCCGAACTGCTTCATCATCTTCTGAAGGCTGCCTTTCATTCCACCACGCCCGCCCTTGAACATCTCCATAGCCTTTTTCGACTGACGGAAGAGCTTTATCAGTTCGGAAACATCCTCGACCTTAGCACCGGATCCATTGGCAATCCTTCTTTTCCTCGAGGAGTTTATGACCTTGGGATCCTGTTTTTCGTCGGGGGTCATCGAATCAATTATATAGTTGTACTTTTCCATCTTCTCCTCCTGCATATCTATGAGTCCGTCGGGTAACTTTGATTTGCTGAATCCAGGTATCTTACCCATGACTTCCTCCAGAGAACCCATGGACTGTACCTGGCTCATCTGATCCTGGAAGTCCTCGAGTGTAAAATCACCCTCCATAATCTTCTTTGCCTGCTCGGCGGCCTCTTCCTCGTCCACCCTCTCCAAAAGACCTTCAAGATCGCCGTAGCCTATAAGCTGTGACACAAACCTCTCTGGATCGTACCTTTCCAGGTCGTCCATGCCCTCGCCGGTACCTATAAACTTCACACTGGCACCCGTGGCAGCACAGGCAGACAGTGCTCCACCACCTTTGGCGGTGCTGTCCATCTTCGTGACAACTACACCCGTCACATCCAGCTCCTCCTGGAATCTCCTGGCCTGCCTCCCTGCCTGCTGTCCCATATCGGCAGGCACAACCAGAAAACGTTCGTCCGGCTCCAGTATCTCGTCAAGCGTTGTTATCTCCTCCACCATCTCGTCGTTCAGGGCGTCCCTTCCTGAGGAGTCAACGATAACAACCTCCTCGTCCACCTCCTCGAGTGCATCCTTAAGTACCGCAGAGGAATCCGCCTCGTCCGGATCTCCGTAAACAGGGACATCAATCTCTTCACCTATCTGCTTTAGCTGATCGTAGGCCGCAGTCCTGTACGTATCGCAGGCAACAAGAGCGGGTTTCAGACCCCTGTTTTTGTAGAACCTGGCGATCTTTCCAACGCTGGTAGTTTTTCCGGCTCCGAACGTTCCCATCAAGAGTATCCTGCTCTCGCGCAGAGGGACCTCCGCCTCGTCCTTCCCTAGGAACTTGACCAGTTCTTCGTAGACTATGTTGACAACGTGCTCCTTCTGTGTGAGTCCCTTGGGTGGCTCTTCGTCCATGGCACGCTTCTTTATTGATTCTGTAAGGTCGAAGACCAGCTCCACATCTGCATCAGACTGAAGCAGGGCTCTCTGTATATCCCTGCAGGCCTCCTCTATAACCTCTTCGTCAACGAGACTCCTGCCGCTGATCTTGTCCACTGCCTTCTGAATTCCCGACGAAAGACTTCCCAGTACCATACCCTAACCTTTGAACCCCTCAAACTTAAAAATATCGACCGCGAACCAGTTCTGTTTAAATTTTAAATAAAAACACAACAAACCCTAAACATGCTGGCGGAGTTAACAGAGGTACTCTACCTGGAGATGACCACCTATCAGATATACGCACTTTTCTTCCTCCTGGGTTCTTTAGCAGTCTCATCGATAAGCGACATAAAGATGACGGCTGCACAGAAGGAGTTCTTCCAGTTCTGGGTACTCTTTACCGGAATCATGTTTGTCGTCGATCTCTACCCGAGGATAACCGCAGGCGAAGAACTTATGATGTTCTCCGCAAAGTGGGTCCTTATAGCTGTTTTCTGTGTGCTCTCCTCCCGCAAGGTAAAGGTAGTCTTCGGCCTGGCAAAGATGGATGTTGCTGCAGTCGCTGCTGTTTCCTCGCTTTTTGGATTCTACACACTCATAGTATTCTACATCCTCTTGAAGATCGTTTCTGTTGTGGAAAGGCCGCTACTGAGCCGCAAGGACAGATACCCTTTTCTACCTGTTGTTCTTACTTCTGCAACACTGATCCTACTCGCAAACCTATACTTTATTTAGTTCGAGGGACAAAAACTACGCATGAAGGTCGTGGGGCTGGATCTGGCAGGTAAACAGGAAAACGATACAGGTTTCTGCCTCATCCAGGGGTCGAATGTGAGAACGGAGACCGTCAAAAGCGACATAGAGATACTGGAACTTATCAAAGGTATAGATCCTGACCTCGTGGCCATCGATGCACCGCTGAGCTTCCCTGAAGAGGGCATGTACAGAGACTGTGACGAGGAACTGAAGGACAGGGGATACGATGTACTTTCACCAAACTTTCCTGGGATGCGAGTACTCGTTAACAGAGCACGTTCACTTGTGAAGAAGCTCGAGGAAATGGACGGTCTCGGGATAATAGAGGTGTTTCCGCGGGCCACCGAGAAAATACTTCCGGTAAAGAAAACAGGAAACATGACGGAGGACGAGTTTGATGGCTTCCTGTGCGCCCTGACAGGCAAAAAATACTTACGGGACGAGCACGAAGACTTGGATGGAATAATAATACCAGAGGGAGAAAAAGATGGATGATTTTTTCGAGGACACCATACTTCTGCTACTTGTAGTCGGAACCCTGGCTCTCGCCTTGATAATAATGTTCCCGTCGGACGGTGAAATACCGGAGATTCCTGTAGAAGATGAAGGATACGTTGAAACAACCGTGTTCCTGCAGGACCAGAACCTCCAACTGAGACACAACTGCGAAGCTCTCGGTATGTTCGTAGGCACGGATCAGGCCAGGTCGATACAGTATGGAATCCAGGGCGAGTTGTGGGAGAGGCCTGGTAGCCACGACCTGATGATAGACGCCTTCCACGGTTACGATATAAAGGTCGTGATGGCAAGGGTACACGGTATGCGCGGTGGCGCTTTCCTGGCGGACCTGTATCTCAAGAAGGAGGATACTATATTCAGGCTGGACTCGAGACCCAGTGACGCTGTGGCCATAGCACTCCGGGCCGATGCACCAATAGAGGTCAGCGAAGACCTTCTCCAGGAGCACGGAAGGAATGTGTGCT
>JAKOPB010000075.1 GCA_022257805.1 Nanobdellati archaeon | reverse complement strand
TTAAAGGGTAGATTATATTACGAGTACGAAACCGATGCAAGAGTACTTCTACCTGTAATGAGTAGAGAGGAGTACAGAACAAGGATACAGGCCGGGGATGATATACCTGGTATGGGAATATCCAGGGTATCAAGAGGACCTTTCACTGTAGACATAGACGGTCCATCACCAGCACTTATAGATGACGACGATGAAGAAGAAAACGAAATGGACTTCAGGTTCTACATAAGAGGCGAAAACATAGGAAACGGCGTTCCTTATGATGCCGAAAGCCATCCTAATCCAACTAGAGATGATATACACGAAATAGAAGTTATTGTAAATCTCCCTGAAGACGATGCAGATTGGGTTGATGACGAAAACTGCAGTGACAATGTTACTGTAAGGGCAGGTAATGATTTCCAGGCGATCTGTCATGCAAAGCTACAAAACCATGAAGACTTCATAGAGATCCCAATCGATGTCACGCTCAAGTACGGTTATTACATAGACAGTGAAACATCCGTAAACGTTCTAGAAAGCATTTAAGTTTTTTCTCCTGAGACCACTGAAAAATGGGTCCGGCAGGATTTGAACCTGCGATCTTCGCCATTTTGAACCTCTTTGATCATGGTTCGTCAAGGCGACGTCATAGCCACTAGACTACGGACCCTTTTTGAACAAAACAACGTAGCTCATCTCGTCCCGTGGATCACCGACTATACCTTCCTTCAGTTCTTTCAGCCCAAACAACGATTTAAGTTTCTGCTCCTTCTTTTTAAAGTTTCTTTCGTTGCAGTGGGTGGAAATCAAAGCATAACCTCCTGGAGCAAGGACCCTCTCTATCTCTTCTGGTTTCCTTAAAAGGTGAACTGTATCGAACGAGATAACGAAGTCAAAGCTCCCGTTCTGGAAGGGCATTCGGTCTCCTGATCCGACTATAAAATCAATCCCCTTTGTCGCCATGTCGGTTTTCTCCACGTCGATGCCTGTTACCCTAACATCTATTCCCCGTTCCAAGAGCTTCTTCTCGAACCAGCCTTTACCCACCCCAACATCAAGTACTCTATCTCTCTCAAGGTCTACTTTACCTTTGAGTGGAAGTATGAAATCAAGGATTATCTCCTTGAACTTCTTCTCCTGCGTGGACTTCATCCAGTCGGAGTAGATCTTCCCTGTAAACTCTTGGCCCATGGCCTATGCTCTCTTTTCGAAGTTTAAATTTATTACTTGTCTCTCTTGGCCACCTGGACGAGTCGGGCTATGCCACTTAATACAAAGGCTCCTCCGACCCAGTAGCGTATCAGATCAGGATATCTTATCACAAGTACCCCTGCCGCCAGGAGGACGAGTCCGGCAACAGTGGCAGCTATATTCCCGGTTTTTGGCATTTTCTTTTCCACCTCATCAAGGACATCGACCAGGCCCATCATGTTCAAGGGGCCGTGGTCAAGTTTATGCTTTTTTGCAAACTTACCCACTCCTGAACCTACTTCTTTCCAGAAGTCGGCGAAAAATATGAAGTTAAACATTGTAAGAGAAATAAGAATAACGAAGGTATAGGTTATGCCTGCCCAGTAGTCCGCGAACTCCGTGAGAAGCAGACCTATCTCGTCGAAAAATATTCCCAGACCCAGACCATAGAGAACCGCAGACCCCCTTTCCACATTTCTGTCCTTATGAACCAAGGAAAGCCATCCTGCTATCATTACAAGAGCTACACCGTAGTAGAAGTGATGTACTATGTACTCCTCAAAGGGAAATATGTCTGCACCCGCCCACCCAGGAACAAGAAAGTATACGTAGATCCTTGCGATAAGGAAGGACAGGAGGAAAGATACGAAGATTATGAAAGGAACCTCGCTTCTCTTCTTTCTGAGTAAATTCCCCAAAGACATATTTGAATTTACTCTTCCAGAAATAAAAAATGGTGCGGTCGCCGGGATTTGAACCCGGGCTACGACCGTGGCAGGGTCGTGTCTTAGCCAAGGATGTGGCAAAGCCACATCGGTCTCTAGCCACTAGACCACGACCGCACGGTATGATTTTGACCATTGAGTAATATAAAACTTTGCTGCAGCTTAGCCGCCTATCAATTCGTCCCGGATACTATCTATAAACTCTTCGTGGTCCTTATATACTCTGTCTGCACCGGCCTGCTCAAGATCTTCCACGTCAACATACGTCGCAATGGCCCAGCATTCTATACCTGCATCCTTGGCAGACATGACTCCAAGGGGTGCGTTTTCCACAACAAGACAGTCCTCAGCATCCAAACCAAGTTCCTCGAGGCATTTTTCATAAGGATCAGGACTGGGCTTCTTGTTTTCGGTATCTTCCTCGGCAATTACCTCATCAAAAATATCTTCGAAGTACTTGCTGACAAACTCATGTACATTCTTCCTGTTGCTTCCACTAACAAGACCAATTTTGAAATAGTTCTTCAACTCTTCCAACAGATCCTTTACTCCGGGATATGGCTCGGTCTCATTAATTTTATCGAACATTTCCCTCTTTCTGCTGACCAGCTCATCCAGTACCTCTTCTCCAAGGTTTATCCCTCTCCTCTCAAACAATTTCTCAAGAACAAGCTTAGACCCTTTCCCCTCCAACCTGTACAGTTCTTCCTTCTTTACATCCAGTCCTATCTCAGCCAAGGCTTCATCAAAAGACAGTACATGGTACTTCATCGAATCTACAAGCACTCCGTCCATGTCAAATATAACTGCTTTTATTTCCTCGGTCATACTTTCACCTTCCGAAATATTTAATGGCGCCGGCGGCAGGATTT
>JAKOPB010000141.1 GCA_022257805.1 Nanobdellati archaeon | reverse complement strand
TTTCCTCCATAACCTTGATGTCCTCCCATCCGCCAGTATCGTGAGCCGTCACGGACGGTGTGTAATCGCTGTATTTTCTTGGTGGTCCCATATAGCAATCATCTATTAGCTTCGGTGGCATGATCTTCGAACTCGCCCTCGGCCCCTCGCACTTGAGGGTCTTTGAGATTCCCTTCGGGTCGAGGACATCCCCTGCACCGTGTTCCGACGGGAATATATTGCCTATTTTCTCGATCTCCTTTTTTATCTCTTCTATGTATGTCTCGCCGTTGGCCCTCAACTTGTCGTATCCTTTTTGGATCGTGGAACAAACTTTGGGCCGAACCCCCGATCGTTCTCCTCGTGGCTCTCCATCCTGTTTTTGAGGTGTTCTTTCGCCTCCTCGGACAGGTAGTATTTGCTCGGGACTTCCTCCCTCGGCTCTAAGATGTCCGACAATGAAGACCCTCGGTCGGTTCTGGGGGACTCCGAAGTTCTTAGAGTTAAGCACTTGCCACGATGCATTATACCCGATGTCATCCAAGGATTGGAGGACGACTCTGAAAGCTTCTCGGTCTTGTGCTGATAGAAGACCTTGGACGTTTTCAAGCAGCAACCACGGAGGTCTTCGAACCCGTGCAATCCTGCAAATCTCGTGAAAGAGGGTCCCACGAGTGTCTTCAAATCCTTTCCTGTCTCCAGCGAGGCTGAAACTCTGGCAAGGAAATCCTCCACAGAGGAGGTCGTGTTCCGGGACTTCTTCTGGCTGAACTTCCCTAATGTCGCCTGTTGTTGGCTCTCCGAAGTGCCTTCTGTATACTTTTCTCGCGTAGTCATCTATTTCACAGCTCCATACGACTTCCGTCTCGAGTTCCGATTTTTCAAATCCAAGTTCAAAACCTCCTATTCCAGCATATGCCGATGCGACTTTGATGGTCAATACTTATCACTCTCCAGTAAATTCGACTTCGTTTTTTCGGTCTTTTCGGAAGTTATGCTTCCACCTCAGCAAAATCATTTATTACGGTTTGCCTTTCAGACCTGCCTGAACATTCATCAGAACACCGACC
>JAKOPB010000144.1 GCA_022257805.1 Nanobdellati archaeon | reverse complement strand
CTCGCAGCCTCTATGGCATTGTGTCTGATCTGAACGTCTTCCTCTACAGCAAGCTTCAGCTCTATCTCGTAGTCGTCCTTGTTCTTCAGATCACCGTTCTCAAAGTCCCTGGTCTTTATAGCTGGAACTCCCTTGATGTAGCTCTTCCTGGGCCTTCTTTCACTCACCCTAGTGTAGGGCTTGTTGTCCTTGTCCCGATAACATCTTCCTGGTCTATCTCCCATATCAAATCACCTATTACCCTGAGAAGTTTACTGGGTACATTTAAATATTTTTTGTCTACTGGTTTTCGTACTCCTCGACTTCGTTGTCCATGATTTCCAGGGCAACACCTGCCTTCTGGAATATTCTCTTGGTATCCTCGGAAGCGTGGTAGTCCTTCTCACAGACGACCCTTTCGATGCCGGCATTTATTATCATCTTGGCACATGTGTAACAGGGTGTCATCCTGCAGTAAAGGGTTGCACCATCTATCGATACACCAAGTTTTGCAGCCTGTACAATTGCGTTTTCCTCCGCATGACTTGTTCTGACACAGTGCTGGCTCGTGGAGCCATCCTCATGTTTCACCTCTTTGAATTCATGACCTACTTCATCACAGTGGGGCATCCCAGAGGGGGCTCCAACATAACCAGTTGTTAGTATCCTCTTGTTCCTGGCTATTACACATCCGCTTCTACCACGGTCGCAGGTCGCCCTATAGGCGACAACATCGGCTACTTTAAGAAAGTACTCGTCCCAGCTCGGTCTTTCATGGGTCATAGTATCGTCCTCCCCTTATCAATAAGGTGTCAACCAGTCCGAGATCTTCTCTCCCAGACCTCTTTCTTCCTCCTCCTCTTTCCTCTTCTCTTCCATCTTCTTTATGTTCTTCTCTATTACTTCCTCCGACTCTTCGACGGCCTCAGCATTATTACCCACGCCTACTGAGATTCCAACGCCAACTACAATTATGTTACATCCTTCGGAAGACCTCTTTATGGCTCTCTCCACAGCTTCCTTGACTTCGGGTACAGCCTCGTATATTTCCCT
>JAKOPB010000140.1 GCA_022257805.1 Nanobdellati archaeon | reverse complement strand
GATTATTGGCAGGACGGTTGGAGGTGGCTCAGAGAGCAGGATACAGACAGACCTCCAGAAGAGAGACCTGCATTCTTGAGTTGGTGGGACTATGGTTTCGAGGCTATGAACAAAGGTGAACATCCCACAGTGGCGGACAACTTCCAGCACGCTTACCGCTTTGCGGGAAACGTGTTGTTGTCCCAGAATGAATCGGAGACGCTCGGCCTGCTCGTTGGACGTCAGATCCAGCTGCCTTACGACGAAGAGGGAGGATTTGAAGGAGACGTAAGGGATATATTGATAGAACACCTGGGAGAGGAAAAAACCGAGAAGTTGGAAGACATATATGATAACCCAGGTTCATATCGTCAGGAAGTTCTTTCCAATCCGGATAGATATCACCCGCGCGCGGACGACATAGATAATAGAAATACGAAATGGGCTATGGTCATGGGAACCCTTTCCTACGAAAGCGTGGAAACACTATCTTCGCTTTATAGAGACGTCAGCTTGAACTCGGGATATGAGAGGTTAGAGAACAGGATGGGATATCTTGCGGTCGACTCGAGGTTGTTCCCCACTTCTGCGAGGGACACAGGCATCTTCCACGCTCCGGCCTTCCTTTCGGATCATCGTGTCGAAGGCGATAGAGAGATGAGGACTCCTGTTGACTTTTATACTATAGAATTGGTCGATGCCGAAGGAAGAAGATATGAGAGTATAGACGATGTACCCCCGGATGCACAGATAGTCGACCAGGAGATCAATTTTAAACCTATGTTCTATGATTCGATGCTGTATAACGTCTTCGCGGGATATGCGGGACAACACATAGGCGAAGACGAGGTGATCCCGGGTATACAGGACAGGGAACTGCAACCCATGCCCGGTTGGGGTCAGACCCACTTCAAGATGGGTTACAGGACCGCTTACTTCAACCCGTATCCAAGAGACGAGGTGCAGAACCATACCGATGCATGGAGAGCTATATCTTTTGAAGAAGCAAGAGAGTATCAGGAAGACGAGAACGTCACCGTCGATATGAGTGCCGAGAGCTACATGAGACAGGGCGTGGTATTCCTGAGATATTATGACGG
>JAKOPB010000015.1 GCA_022257805.1 Nanobdellati archaeon | reverse complement strand
ACCAAAGGAAACTGCTATATACAAAAGTTTGAACGACAAGAAAGTCAGGTGCGGCGTCTGTCCCAGGAGATGTGTAATAGAAGACGGTGAGCGCGGTTTCTGCAATGTCAGGGAGAACCAGGGCGGAAAGCTTCTTTCTTTAGTTTACGGTAAGGCCGTTTCCTCGTCTGTCGATCCCATAGAGAAGAAACCCCTCTTCCATTTTGCCCCGGGAACCAGAGCACTGTCTATAGCCACCATGGGCTGCAACCTCAGATGTGACTTCTGCCAGAACTTCAGTATTTCACAGGACTGGGATGAGGTAATCGGCGAGGATCTTATGCCTGAGGACGTGGTTAGAGAGGTCAAAATGTACAGATGCCAGGGAGTTGCCTACACCTACACCGAGCCGACGGTTTTCCTCGAATATGCCAGGGATACCATGGAGAAGGTTTCGCCCCAGCTTTACAACGTCTTCGTTTCCAATGGTTATATGACCGAGGAAGCACTGAAAGAGATAACTCCGCACCTTGATGCCATAAATGTGGATCTGAAGGGCGATGAGGAGTTTTACAGGAAACACTGCGGAGTGCCTGATATGGAACCCGTACTGGATACCCTCAAGGCGCTCTCTGAGAGGGACATACTCGTAGAGGTGACCAACCTCATAATACCAGGAGAGAACGATTCCGATGAGGATATAAGAGAGAGGGTCGGGTGGATAAAGGAAAACATGGGCAGAGATACACCCGTTCATTTTTCCAGATTCAGGCCCAGCTTCCGGATGACCGACAAGAAGAGCACCCCTGTTTCTACGCTCGAAAGAGCCATAGAGATAGCAAAGAACGAGGGCATGAACCATGTATACTGTGGTAATGTCCCTGGACACAGGTCGGAGTCAACCTACTGTCCCAGATGCGGTGAACTTCTGATAAAACGACATGGTTTCTCTGTTCAGGAGTTCAAGCTGAACAAGAGTATGCGCTGCTTCAACTGCGGCAAGGAGCTGAATATAAAGGGAGAATCCTGGATACCAGAAAAACTATTTAAAGGTTGATAAAAAATCTTGGTGCGATAAGGATGCATGAGGAGGAAGCAAAGGACAAGGTGAACGATGGCTGGATCAGATCCCGTGCTTTCATAGAAGTGATGGCGATCAGGGAGGAGGCCGCGGAGAAGGCCCTTAGGAAGCACGTGGAAAAGATAGAGGAGCAGAATGGCATCGAAGTCTACAAGAAGGAGTTCGACGAGCCCGAGGAAGTAGAGAACCCACCGACCGATAAGGCGTCGAAGGCCTACTCACAGATAGTCGAGATAGAGTTCGTGGTTTCCTCGGTCAAGAACCTGATAACGTTTTCCATGCTTTACGGTCCCTCTTCCATCGAGGTCATAGAGCCCGACGAGGTACATATCAAGGTGGACGAACTTCAGGACATGGCCAACAGCGTTGCTGCCCTTATACACCAGTACGCGTCACAGGGTGCAGGTGGGATAGTTACATCACCGGACTGAAACGTTTCGGTCCGGACCGAACAGAATCTTAAACTATTTATTTCTTGATCTGAAAGTATTTGTCAGTATGAGAAAAGTAATTTTGTTAGGTCTGGTCTTCGCATTTCTTTTACTCTCCGGTACGGCCAGTGCGGCCAGTATAAGCTTCTACAGAAGGGATGCAAACATAGATCTTGAAAACGTTACCCTGGAGGATACCATGATTTTCAATGAGGCACCTGGCGTTCTTGAGATGCCTCTGTTCTTCAACGTGGAGGAACTGGAGGCCAGGTCTACCCTGCCCGAACACAGCTGTTCGGTGGAGGGGAGGGACTATGGATCTCTGATAAGATGTCAGTTGTCGGAGGGTGAAAGCGGCAGGCTAACCCTGGTGTTCGATGCTCCTGGGCTTGTAAGGGAAGTGGACAGACATTATTACTTCACAGACGGACTGAACGTGCCGTACGACACCGAAACACTGATCTACAGGGCCGACCTAAGGGAAGGACTGGTTCTTATTGAGGATGCGATGGACACACCTTTCAGGAGGTTTTCTCCAGGGCACGGTGAGGAGGGGTCCGATGGAAGGAGGATATATATAGTTTGGTCGGATGAGGATGTTTCCCAGGGCGACGGCATAAGTCCTTCTGTTTCCTTTGAGAGGACGGAGGAACCGCCCGGAGAGCCGCTCACCGACCTGTACATAGCTCTCCTCGGCGTCGCACTCATTTCCGCCTTTCTCATAGTTGCCCTCAGGATGGACAGTGGCGAAGAGACGATACCAGAGGCTCTGAAGGAAGACGAGAGAAAGGTCATGGAAATTGTGGAGAACGCAGGCGGCGAGATAAAACAGAAGAAGATAGTAGATAAAGTGGACTTCTCCAAGGCAAAGGTTTCACGTATGATACACGATCTCAAGGAGAGAGGTCTTCTGGAAACGAAGAAGGTGGGGAGAACAAACAGGGTAAGGCTCAAGGAAAGGGATTAGACGCCCGATGCCCAATCGCGAACGGACAATTTCTTCTACACATCTTTTTAAGATACCCATCAAAAATAATCTCAGGGGGTTGAATATGAACAGTATTAAGCGCGGTGGGATGATACTTTTTGCAGGTGCAATTGCTACCAAGCTTGGAGGCATAGTCTTTCGGTTTGTATCCATGAGCCAACTGCCGCCTGATCTCTACGGGGAGGTGGCCCTTTTCCTTGTTCTCTTCAACTGGCTCTTGCTCCTTTCCACCTTCAATGTAACCCTGGGGCTCTCGAAGAAGATATCGGAGAAGGGAGATAGGGGCAAGTACTACGATGCTTCTCTGATCGGTTGCGGTTTGCTGTCCCTCCTGGTCGGCGGCATGGCCGTTCTACTGTCCCCTCTTATATCCGGCTTCCTTGGGATCACCGAGCCGCTCGTGGTTGTTATCCTGGGTCTTATAATGCCTCTGGCGGTTTTCTTCCACATGAAAATGTACCACTACCGCGGAAAGCAGGTGATGAGGAAATCCGTGTACATGGACACGTCCTTCGTCCTTTTCAAGATATTTTTCCTCGTCCTACTCTTCCACTATGGATTCAACCTGGCGCCATACCTGTCGTTCCTTCTAGGATACCTCATAGTTGACAGCTACCTTCTTTTACAGGGGAAGTTCGGGATAGATATAAGCAGAACAGAGTTTTACGAGTATTTCAGGAAGATACTTTTTTACTCCTTCCCCATATTCATAGCCGAGTCCCTCCGATTCTTCGGTCTCGGCCTCGACAGGATATTCCTTGCCAGGGTTTTCGACACCGCGGCCAGTGGAATATTCGACGTAGGCATCTCTCTGTGTATGGGGTATATAGTTATAGCGACGTCCTTCGGAAACGCACTGCTTCCGTCGGCTTCGGAGAAGGAGGGAGATACCAAGGTGCTCAGGAGAGGGCTTGGAAAGGCCGTCTCCTACGTTCTTCTTCTGTACGTGGTCTACTCTGCTTTCCTGTTTTTATTCGGTGAACCTCTTGTAAATTTCATAAATCCAGAATATCTCGGTGTCTTTGAGTTTATAGGTCCCCTTATGTTCGCCTACTCGCTTGTGGGCCTGTTTACACTTCTTATATTTTTCCTCAGTGGCATAGGTATGCAGAAGTACGCGGCCTATGGATCTATTGCCTTTGTCGTTGTTGCCGCGGCACTTAACTACCTCCTTGTGCCTGTCTTCAAGTACACGGGAGCAGTGTACGCCATAGGCGGCGCGGCTGTAGCAGCTCTCGTGACCATGGTATACCCTGTTTGGATCTCTCTACGAGAGGAAAAGAACGGGAAGCTTTAATCACTCCTTTGAACAGCTTATGATGTACTCGAACTCCGGATCCTTCCCGTGGACCCTGAGACCGAACCTTTCGATCTCTTCCTCTGAGAACTCCTTGGCGTACTGGAAAACATCCACAGAGAATCCAGCTTCCTTGAACCTTTCGAAATAGTCCTCACCACATATTCTGACATGTTCAGGGTGTCCGAAAATTTTCTTCCTTTCGTTCCGATCCTCCACGCCGATGTCCTCGAAAGTCTCCTGGCCGTGTATCGGGACCATGAAGACCGCCTCTCCTCCCGGTTCCAATATCCTGTAGACCTCTTCCATTGCCTCCACGTCGTCGGGAACGTGCTCCAGGACATGAGAACATATTACCAGCGAGAAGGAAGATTCTTCGAAGGGCATCTCCCTTATATCTGCGACCACGTCCGTTCCATCGTCACTGAGATCAGTAGTGCAGTAGTCGAGGCCATCCTCTTTTGCATACTCATGTAGCTTCGCTTCAAGAGCTCTATCGGGAGAGAAATGTAACACATTCTCAGAACTCTCGAGGAGCCCCTCCTCTTCAATGTAAAGCCAAAGGAGTCTCTGGCGCTCCCTGGAGCCACAGCCAGGACACTGGGACTCGGGCCGCGAGGGCGAACCAAAGGGCAGGAAGCGGCGGAACTCGCCTCCGCAGAGGGGGCACTTACGACCGGATCCAAATATGAAGGTACCGGTCCCCAGGGCTCTGAGGAATCCGTAGGTCCTCCAGAGAAAGCTCCCCGGCGACATAAACTATACTGTAGAAAGGAAAGATAAAAATCTTTACGGAAAGATTGAAAAGCTGTTAGGTTATTTAAAGGGTAAACAATAAATGGAAAAAAAGGTAAGTGATTTATCATGGGGTTGACTAAGCTTGATGTTGTAGTCATAATACTCGTTATCCTGGCCGCGGTAGTGGCCCTGAATCAGGAGCGGTTCTTCCGCGTCAGAGGCGATAATATCTTCGGGGCGGTCATGACTCACAGGACCCTTGTGGAGAGGGGATGGCAGAGCAACGTGACCGTGAAAGGTATAGACATACATACCTCCAGCTTCAGAGAAAAAAATGGCTTCATAGTGGATACGGAGCCCGAAAAAATATACTTTGTATCGGGCGGCGAGTCGTGGATTCTACTGGACCACGAAGACGATGACGATATCGTGGATGACTACAGAGACGCTGGATACAGGTTACTGGCCGTAAGTTCATTAAATCTCGAGCCTACCAAGGAGTTCAATGTCACGGAGGAGTGTACCGACGAAAGCTATGTATCAGGTAAGTTCTACTACACTATGGAAAGCCCTGTTGGTCCTGTGACCTGCGACTTCCTCAAATCCAGGATACTCAGCAAATACGGAGGGAACGTGGAGTGCATGCACTCAGGACACGAGTTGATGTTAACCAGCGAGTGGACGAGGTTCGATGGAGATATAGACGGAATCATGGAGAATCTCCACAATTCGGTAAGTAGTATGGAAACCGTCAGAAAGGACTGCAGAACCTATGTGGAGGGGTAGTTTGATAGAGAAGTTCTTTAGGAGGGTGTCAAGGTACGTAGAGATGATCGGGATCGTCTTCCAGGACAAACTCGAGAGCTTCAAGGACTCGAACAGCGAACTGTTCGAAAAGTTGAAGGACAAAGAACCTCCCCTGCCTGACAGAGCGCCGCGCTCCAATATATTCGGCAAGGTCTTCGACTTCGTTTCTCCTGAGAACTTCAGCGTTTTCCGCCTCTATGTTATTATGGCAGTTCTGTTTATTTTGGGTGCTCCTGTGTCTTTCATACCCATCCTGTATCCCAGCTACTATGCACTTGCCGTGGCACTTTTCATCTTCGGAGTTCTACTTGTTGGCGTGGGCGGAAGGTTGACCAGGAAGATAGAGAATGGTCTTGAAGGGTATGAGGCCCCGTATGAATTGCTCGGCGGTTTTTTTGTTATAGGTCTTTTCGGTCTTATCGTGAACTTCGTAAGTGTGGGAATTCCACTTTTCGATTCAGCCCTCAGGTATTCGTACCATAACAGGCTGTGGTCGATGTCTATCATTTTTTACATGCTTGGTATGATGGGCGTATACGTCAAAAACCGCGATGGGACAACTTTCAACCTTCTCTTTGTCCTGAGCTTTCTGATAGCTCTTTTTTCGGGATTCCGGACAGACTTTCTGATACTCCTCGGACCGCTCGTTGTGTACAGATACCTCAAAGACGACTTCAGTAAGTCCAGGGTCTTCTACTTAGCGGCCTTCTTCCTGTTCTTCGTTGTGGCCATAAGGTATACTCTGCTTACCTTTTCCTCGATGCAGCCGTCGCTGCAACATATACTCACAAGCGATATATTTCTCGGCAAGATAGGACTCAACTTTCACGCACTGTCTATATTTATAATGGAAGGAGGATTATGGGGCGTCGGGGAGGGTATGATATCCGCCGGCAAGTTTTTCTTCCAGATCGTCCGTATTCCTTCCTGGGACTTCGGTGCAGTGGGTGCCGACCTCGTGATAAACATGACCCGAAGGTTCGAGTCAAGCCTTGTGGGACCCACATATCTCGACATGGGTATCCCCGGTGTACTCTTTTTCATGGTTCTCGTAGGTTTCCTGGCCGAGCTCCCAAAAAGACTTTACAAACTTGCGTCGTCGGACTTCTTCCTGGCACTCTACGCGGTGCAGGTTTCAATCATGCTTGTCTGGGTTCAGACAGGAATAGTCCAGTACTATCTCTTTTACCTCTTCTTTATAATAGGTTTTTACTGTCTTTGGAAGGTGAAAGGTTGAACATCTGTTACGTGTCTCCCTATCCACCCCAGAGGGGCGGTATAGAGGCCCAGGTAGAGTCTCTCGTCTCTGCTCTAAAGGATGAGCACGAAATACATGTCGTAACCTACGGTGATCGTGGCAGGGAGGAGGATGGAGTCGAGTTTTACGAGGTCGATGTCAACGACACCTTTCTTTTGAGAGGGGCCGAGTTCACCTGGGGTGCCGTAAAGCATCTCAAGGAGATAGGCTCTGATATGGACATCATACATGCACATCCTCTGCATCCATCGGGAACAGCCGCTGTTCTGTCACGGAAGTTCCACGACACCCCTGTTTTAGCTACGGCGCATGGATCCGACCTGATGCGGTTCTCCAGAAAGTTCCCGACCACGTTCTTTTCCTCCGTCGGTAATGGACTGGACGGTCTGGTCTGTGTCAGCAGCTTTCTGGAGGACAGGGCGCGGGAGATAGGTATAGAGAGTGAGATCCACGTAGTTCCGAACGGCGTGGTCTTGGAGGAAATGAAGAAGGTGGAGGAGATCGACGCGGATGAAACCGTGCTTTTCGTGGGTTCTCTGGAGGAGCACAAAGGTCCCTGGGAGGTCCTGGATGTGGCCTCTGAACTTCCGGAGTACGATTTCAAGCTAGTGGGCGACGGTTCTCTAAAAGAGCGTCTTGGAGAAAGGATCGTGGACGAGGACATGGAAAACGTGGAGCTGCTCGGCGAGCTTCCGAGGGACGAGGCGCTCTCCTGGATAAAGTCCTCCGACTGTGTTCTGATGCCGTCGGAGCGTGAGGGCTTCGGTATGGTGGCACTCGAGGCCATGGCCCTGAATACGCCTGTGTTGGTACACGACGTACCGGCAGTTAACGAGATAGTCTGCGAGGAGTCCGTTCAGGACGACTTTGTGGAAGCACTTCGCAGGCTGGAGGACGACGGCTTCAGGGAGAACATGGTAGAAAAGAACCAGGAAAGGTCTAAAAAATATGGTATGGACAGGAAGGTGAAAAAGCTTGAAGAGCTTTATGGGGATCTTAAGAGGGCCTGAGATCTGGATAGTTCTCGCACTTCTCTTTGTTTTGTCAGGTCTCCTTATGGGACTTGTTCCCGGGTTCCCGGAGACAAACCTCACCCTTGAGTTCGTAGCTGTTTTGCTTGTCGGTGTTGTTTCCTATCTTCTGGGCGTGAAGTTCCACAGAAAGATCACACGCCTAAGTTTTATCCCTATCCTCGTATTCTACATCCTCGGGATTCTTCTGGCCATGAATACCATCGGGATGAGTGTTTTTGTTGCGGCCCTGGTCATGGCCTTTCCTGCGTTATGCTTGTGGGTACTGAAAGACATCCCCGAGGAGGACGCCGAGAGAACTTACTTCTTTCTTTTCCTTGCGGGCTTATCCACCTTCCTCCTGAACGTGGTTCTGAACGGTGTTCCTCTCCTGAACCCCGGTATACGCTTCGAGCTT
>JAKOPB010000099.1 GCA_022257805.1 Nanobdellati archaeon | reverse complement strand
CTCTGTCCCCAAACAGGGACCTGATTTCGTCTGCAAAACTCTTCAGATGCTTCTGCTTCGCCATCAACATACCATTAAGTTGTCGAAGATGGTATAAAAATCTGCTTCCGGAGCTCCATAGACGCTAGAATAAAAATATAAGGTATCCCTACGATTCCCCTGTAATTACATCGAAAAATTCTATGTTCGGGAAAAACTACAGGTGTTCATGGATATGAATAAAAAATCCACCTGCGGAGCCTCAGAACTCATAAAAAGCTACAACCTTCTGAGCTCTTCTGCAATCTCGTTCTTCAGCCTCTTCACTTCTCCGGGATTCTCTATACCGAGATATTCAAACTCCTTCTGTGCATTCCTGATGATCTTCAACAACCTTTCCCTGTAGTCCTCTAGTCCGTATTCAGCCAGTAAATCACCGTATTTTTCCAAGTTCAGGTCGCTGTTCACGAGGAGGTTGAGGATGTCGGCCCTGTCCTTCTGCCCTTTGACCGAGTGGGACCTGTCCTCCTCCGCACCCTGCTTCAGGATCAGAAGCGCCTCCGGAGAAAGTACCTGTATACCTTCAGTCATCTCCGTGTAGTTCTCAAGGTCCTCCACAGGCATCGGCAATTCTGAGAAGTATGGAACGTAGATGTCCACAGAAATCTCTTCCACAACTATTTCGTACTTCTTGAGGTTATTGTTCTTTCTGAGGTCGTGATCCATCTTCAGCCTTTCAAGAGTCTCAAAGTCCACGACTATGTCTATATCCTTGCTTCTTATGAACCTGGTATGGAGATAGCTTGCCCATCCACCTATCAGTATGAAGTCATACTTCTCGTTCAGATCCAGAAGGACCTGCCAGCTTTTCTCGACTACCCTATCAGCCCAGAACTCCATCAACTATCTCCTCCAGTGATTCCACAAACTCGGAAGCGTACCATGTGTCTAGGTTCCAGAGATCAACGTAAAGCTGTCCCAGAGGAACCTCCTCGAACTTCTCAAGATGTTCGTCCATCTCCAGAACGAAGACGTTCTTCTTCCCCTCCTCCTCAGGAAACCTCTCTTTTATCCTCTCCTCATCTCCGTATACCCAAATCTCGGAGTATCCAGCAGGGGGCTCCCCGTGCCTGAACTTGTAACCTGAGTAGGCGGTAAACATGCAAGGCGGCATCTCCTGTTCTATCTGCCTCATGTCTTTGTGTGAATGCGTACTGTAAGCCACGTCCTTCCGAAGGTTACGCACCGAGGCCCAGTGCAAAAGTATCTTCTTCGGGGCCAGAACCACAAAGCTCCTTCTCCGCTTCTCAATGGCGTTCATACTCTCCAGCGGTTCCAGGGCGTAGTTGGCGGTCCCTATGGCCACCTCACACCTCTCCGATAGATGCTTCTGCGTAAGCTCCCTGCTGTCCTCCTCCAGAGACCGAAAAAGTAACTCCCTGTAGACACGCTCTATCTTTTTCATTCACAATCACTCGTTTCAATTCATACACCTCTTCACTTATAAATGTTTCAAATATATTTGAAACGAAACTAAACCTTTGTAAAATATAAGTAGTCATTGAGACATCTTCCTCAAGATATCCTTGCCTACCCACCGAACAGACTTTTCATCACTCTCCTTCAACTCTTCAGCAATTTCTACTGCTTCCTCTCTCAGCTCCTCATTTCTCTTGCCTATATTCCTAACCGCCCAGCTTATAGCCTTCTTAACGTACTTTCTATCATCGACTGCCTCTTCTCTACACCTGTCTAAAAAGTCCAGGAACAGGTCATCGTCCTCGTCCTTTCTATGAGTAGCCATATAAGCCATCAAAGCAAATCCCGCCCTTTTGACGAACTCTTCGCTTCGCTGACTCCATTCAAAGGCCTTGTCCTCGGCATACTCGGTCTTTCGGAATAAATTATTACATACCTGATCACAGAGATTCCAGGAATCAAAATCTTTGACCCAGTTTTCCAACTGTTCTTCAATAACCTCACCAGGACTATCAACCATCGAAGCCAAGATCCTGGCCTCATGTATACCAGACTTCCAGAGTTCCCCGGCCAGGCTATGGTTTTCACCTATATCCTTAGCTATCTCCCTCAAATCACCAATTTTGACGCCCAGACAGTTATCCGTCTCTACACCAAAACTCGCCAT
>JAKOPB010000025.1 GCA_022257805.1 Nanobdellati archaeon | reverse complement strand
GGAAGCAGAAAGGTTCATCAGATAGACGAACACATAGGAGTTATATCAGCCGGTCTTGTCGGTGACACCAGAGTACTAGTTAACTACGCCAGACAGAAAAGTCAGCTATACAGAGTATCCTATCAGGAAAAGATAGACGTACGCTCCCTAGCAGAGGAGATAGGCGATTATAAGCAACAGCATACACAGTACGGCGGTCTCAGGCCTATGGGTGTTTCCTTCCTTGTCGGTGGTGTCTACAAGGGAGAACCAATGATATTCGAAACCGATGTTGGTGGAGACATCTACGGATGGAATGCCCAGGTTATAGGCAAAGGACGGAAAGAGGGCGAGGAAGTACTGGAAAACGAATGGAAAGAGGACATGTCAGAAGAAGAAGCAAAGAAGTTAGCGATCAAAGTGCTTGAAAAAGGAGAGACAGACATGAACCAGAATACCGTAAAGATGGCAGTAGTAACAGAAGAAGGAGGCTTCCGTTATTTGGAAGACGGAGAACGTGAAGAACTCCTGTGATCCGATGATATCTGTTGATGACGCTGTGATAGCTCGTCTTGACTCCCATGGTGAACATTTCGAGGTTCTGGTTGACCCCGAAAAGGCCCTGGAAGTGAAGAAAGGGAAGGATGTGGAGATGGATGAGCTAATTGCGGCAAACGAAGTATTTGAAGACTCGGAAAAGGGTAAACGGATAGGGGACGAGGAGTTAAATAAGGTATTTGGTACAAACGACCTCAAGGAAATAGTGTACAAGATAATAAGAAAGGGCGAGGTCCAGCTGACGACAGAGCAAAGAAAAAGGATGCGGGAAGAGAAAAGAAAGGAAATCGCCTCCACTATATCCAGACGGGCCGTTAATCCGCAGACAAACAAGCCCCACCCGCCAAACAGGATAAACAACGCAATGGAGGAGGCAGGGATCCACGTCGACGAGATGAGAGGCGTGGAAGAACAGGTAAGCGAGGTACTGGATGAGATAAAGGCCATATTGCCCATATCCGTGGACGAGGTGAGAATTGCGGTGCGCGTCCCGGCGAAACATGCAGGGGAGGCGTCCGGGAAACTGAGAGACATAGGTGAAATAGAAAAGGAGGATTGGGGTAACGATGGCTCGTGGAGGGCAGTGATAAAGATGCCAGCAGGTTTACAGGACAAGTTTTATAAGAAGGCGAACTCAGTAACAAAGGGTGAAGTTGAAACAAAATTAATGGATAAATAAAAATGGTGAAAAATATGGATGAAAAACTCGTTGAAGACAAGGCAAAGGTGTTACCTGGAGACGTTATAGCCGAGGGCGACTATCTCTCAGGACAGGGCACCTATAAAGAAGATGAAAAAATAAAATCAAAGTTTCTTGGTGTCGCAAGAACTGAAAAATCCAGGATAAGAGTTATCCCACTGTGCGGAGGTTACATTCCACAGGAAGGAGACAAGGTCATCGGAAGGATTTCGGGGATTGGACCCAGCCACTGGTGGGTCGAGCTGGACTCGCCCTACGATGGTTACCTCTCAATTTCAGAGGGATCTGACGAGTTCATAGATCTTGACAATACCGAGCTCTCCGAGGTATACGATATAGGCAACATGATATACACCGAAGTAATAAAAGTAACGAAGGAGAAGGACGTTAAGCTCTCGATGCAGGATCGGATCTGTAAAAAACTTAGCGGAGGGAGGATCGTCCGCATAAACCCCAGTAAGGTTCCAAGATTGATAGGTAAAGGAGGGTCTATGGTGGAGATGATCAAGGACAAAACCGGATCAAGAATAACAATAGGACAAAACGGAATAGTATGGGTAAGCGGCGGTGACGAGGACCTTGCAGTCGGTGCAGTCAAGACCGTGGATGAAAAGGGTCATGAAAAAGGACTGACGGAAAAGGTAGAAAAAATGTTGAAGGAGAGTAGGTGATATTATGAAAAAAGATAAAAAACTACTAAAAAATGGTAAAAGAATCGACGGTAGAGGCATCGGAGATCTAAGAGAAATGGAAGCAGAGGCAGGAGTACTGGAAAGAGCAGACGGATCCGGTTACTTTAGGATGGGCGACACAGAGGCGATAGCAGCTGTATTTGGACCAAGGGAACTCCATCCAAAACACAAGCAAAAACCACAGAGAGGAATCCTGCAGTGCAGATACAACCTGGCACCATTTTCTGTAGAAGACAGGAAGAGACCAGGCCCTTCGAGAAGGGCTAAGGAAATAGGAAAGGTTGCGGAAGGAGCTCTTTCATCAACAGTATTTCTTGAAGAGTTTCCAACAGCAACGATAGATGTATATATGGAGGTCATAACCGCCGATGCAGGAACCCGATGTGTAGCACTGAACGCAGGTGCGATAGCACTTGCAGATGCAGGAATACCTATGAAAGGCATAATTTCAGCCTGTGCAGCAGGTAAAATAGAAGACACGCCCGTCCTTGACCTAAAGGGTGAAGAAGATCAAGGAGGTCAGGTGGATCTTCCAATCGCCATGAATGCGGACACCGGTGAAGTAACACTTCTGCAGATGGATGGAATGACCAACATCGAGGAAATGGACGAAATGCTTGAACTTGCAATAAAAGGATGCGAAAAAGTGGCGAAAAAACAAAGAGAAGCTTTGATGAAAACATTTTGAGGGATATGTGATGATGGATATAACTGAGATTGAGGAACAGAGTGCACTGGACAAGATAAAAAAAGGTGAAAGACTTGACGATCGAGGACTCGAGGACTTCAGAGATGTAGAAGTAGAAACAGGTGTTGCAAAAAAGGCCGAAGGTAGCGCAGAGGTAAGATTAGGTGACACCAAGGTCATAGTCGGCGTGAAGTTCGGGATGGGCGAGCCATTCCCAGATACACCCGACGAAGGTATGCTCATGGTCAATGCAGAGCTCGGGCCCATGGCCTCGCCAAACTTTGAATCAGGTCCACCCGGGAAAGATGCGACTGAGCTTGCCAGAGTAGTTGACAGGGGCATAAGGGAATCAGAGGCTTTACCGCTAAAGGAACTGTGCGTTGAAGAAGGTGAAAAGGTCTGGAAGGTTATGGTGGACATTCACATACTTGACTATGACGGAAATCTCATGGATGCTTCAGCCCTCGGAGCAGCAAAGGCACTTATAGAGGCAGAAATACCAGAATACGAAGACGGTGAAGTAAAAAGAGAAAAAACAAAGGAATTTCCTGTAAACAAGGTTCCGGTAGCATGTACGGTAGTCAAGGTCGGCGACAAGTACATATTGGATCCAAGTCTAATAGAAGAAAAAATTGCGGATGGAATGGTCACGGTAACATGGACCGAAGATGAGTTGTGTTCCCTGCAGAAAAGAGGCAACGGTGGATTCACCAAGGACGAGCTTCTGGACATATTCGAGATAGCAAGGAAGAAAACAGATGGACTCAGAAAAATAATAGAGTGATATCATGGGCGAGGGGGAAAGTGCAAATAGATACGGTGCAAGATACGGGAAAAGGATAAGGGGAAGGGTTTCTGAGATCGAAGGAGATCAGAAGAAAAGACATAAATGTCCAAACTGTAATTCAGATTCCCTGAAAAGAGAAGCCAAGGGAATATGGAAGTGCACGAAGTGTGGAAAAAAGACGGCCGGAGGAGCGTGGAAACCTAAAACAAAGGGCGAGGGAATGGTCAAGAAGGCCCTCAAGAAATCAGGTGAAAAGGAATGACCTATAAATGTCTGAAGTGTGAAGAGGATATCGAAAGGGACGAACTCAGGAGAAGAATAAGATGTCCCTATTGTGGTTACAGAATTCTTAAGAAGAAAAGAGCTGCAGGAGTAAAAAATATAAAAGCAAGGTAAGATGGAAGCCAAGCTGCAACTGGAGGCGGAATCACCGGAGCTGGTCAAGAGAGCAATTGAAGTGGACGAAGGCGGTTCTGAATCCATGTCAGTGGACATAGAAGCTGGCGAAAAAATCAAGGTAAAAATAGAGACCGATCGTATATCAAACATGAGAGCCGGTATAAACACTATGCTAAGACTTGTAAAGACTTCAGAAAAAGCAATGAGGAGGTGAAAACTATGCCACAGAATCCACAGGACATGCCACCACAGGCCCAGCAAATGATAGGTGAGCTTCAGCAGCAGCAACAGCAGCTACAGCAGATGGAACAGCAAAAGATGGAGTTAAAGGCACAGAAGATGCAGATTGACAGAGCAGTGGAAGCACTCAAGGAAACTGACGACGACAAGAATGTTTTCAGGGTTGCAGGTCCAGCAGTTATAGAGACCGAGAAAGATGAGTTGCTCGAAGATCTAAAAGAGAAACAGGAAACTCTGGAAGTTAAGCTTGGATCAATCGACAAGAAGGAAGGTGAAATAGAGAACAAAGCCAGAGAAAACCAGGAGAAGCTCCGGAACATGATGTCGGGCGGCGATTCAGGAGAAGCTGGGTAAAAATCCCACCCTATTTTCTTATCTTAATTAAAGGAGATCTACATGGAGATTGAAAAGTTATTCGACAAAGGACAAAGGATTTTAATTCTTTCGCACCACAATGCAGATATAGATGCTGTCGGTGCTTCAATAGCCTTATACGAGTATTTGGACAGTGAAGCGGACCTGGCAGTACCCGACTCAGTATCCAAGGGCGCAAAGGATCTTGCCGGGGGTTACGAGTTTCTAAAGAATCCCGGACTGGAAAACTACGATCTGCTCGTAATTGTAGACTGTCCTTCAAAGGAACAACTGAAACCGCTTGATATTGAAACCTTCAAAGGGAAAAAAGTACTCATAGATCACCATTCACCTGGGAACCTCGCAGATATTGTGGATACTGACTATACCGACCCCCATGCAAGATCAACCTCGGAACTGGTATACGAACTGCTGGGTGATAACTGGGAACCAACAAAAGAGGCTGCCAGGGCATTGATATGTGGAATCGTAGCTGACACTTCTCATCTGAAACTGGCAGGTAAAAAACAGTTCAAATATATATCAGAGCTCTTGCCGGATTCTGGCTCCGAGTACTCGGAGATATTATCGGTCCTGAGTACTCCAATAGACCGATCCGAGAGGATAGCCAGGATCAAAGCAGCCTCAAGGATCGAGGGCTACAACATAAACGACAGTATAGTTGTTTTTTCTTACGTGGGTTCATTTGAAGCTGCCTCGGCAAGATCCTTGATCAGACTTGGTGCAGATGTAGCCATAGTCTTCTCGCCCAGGGACAACGAAATGAGAGTAAGTGGAAGATGTAGAAGAGAAATGACCGAAAAGTTACACCTGGGGGAAGATGTTTTCTCAAAGGTGGAAGACGTCCTAGAAGGATCAGCAGGTGGACATGATGCGGCTGCCTCAGGAAACGGCAAAAACACAGACTTCGGAGAAGTCAAGGAAGAAATGCTCAAAACAATGGAAGAGGTGCTGGGAGGAGACAGGGAGAAGCTTTAATACGAAAAGCTTTTTATATTTAAATTTTCATACATTGATAGCCATCCGATCCTTCATGCACAAACAGAACATGGTGATAAGTATGGAAGAAAAACTAGAACCTATAGTTGAAATGTTGGAACAGGTCGCAGAAGATAGGTCAGTTCCAAATAACATCAAGGAAGACTGTATGGAATGTATAGAAGTACTGAAAGAAGACGAGGAACTTTCGGTCAGGGCAAACTCCTGCACATCAACACTGGACGAAGTAGCAAACGATGCAAATATACCTATGTATACAAGGACACAGATCTGGAATATAGTTTCGATGTTGGAATCTGTGTGCAGGGAGTGACTGTAAATAGTTTTATATAACTCGACGGTAAAAATTAAAATGGGTGAGAAGTTTGGCATTGAAAGACATCTTAGGTAAAGAAGAAGGAAAAATTGAAGATAGGGATCTTCTTGAACTTTCTGAGGAAGTTAGTGAAGGCCAGGTAAGAGCCGTACCAATAGAGGTTTCAGAACTAGAGGAATACAAAGACGCCGAGGATGTGCAGAAGTCTGTTAGAGAGGGTAGGATAGTGTTCGTCAAGATAAAAAGACTCAAAGAAAAGGACATGTCCAATCTCAAAAGAGCAATCGAAAGAATCAGAAAGACCTGCACAGCAGTAGACGGCGACATTGCTGGAATTGATGAGAACTACATCGTTGTGGCTCCTTCTTACGCCGAAGTAGTCCGTGGCGAAGAGGAGTAGAGACCTCAGATCAGAGATTCCTTACAAGTCTGTTAAATGCTGTACCTATTTCTTTATTTTTAAGCCTGTATCCGTAGATGACCCCAGCAACAAGTCCAAATAGATGGCCTCCGCTACCTAGCATCCCGGCACCAAGAAGGAATAGATCAAGAATAGCATAGAGCACAACGAAATGTCTTATCTTTATCGGCACAGGAAAGAGCAGCATCAGAACCTTTAGCTCAGGTGCTATAACAGCCAGAGTCCCGAGAACCCCGAAAATGGCCCCTGAAGCACCACGTCCTCCAAGCTCTGCAGCAGGAGCTCCAAAGACAGACAGTGCGAGCATAAAACCAACACTGCCAAATATGCCTGCCACGACGAATATTTCGATAAACTTTTTACTTCCTATTCTCATCTCCAGCTGCCTGCCAAAGAAAAATAGAACAAACATGTTTACAAAGAGGTGCCAAAACCCAAGATGAAAGAATATAGCAGTAAACAATGTCCAGGGCATCTGGAGTATTTGTCCTACATCGAGCGGTAACAGGAAAAGGTGCCTGTAATCCGGAAATAAAGCCTGAAGGACAAAGATCGCAGTGCATATAAATATGATTTTAATGTACCAGTTCTTTGAAGCATTCTCCATAAAAGAAGTAACCGGACCAAAGGAAGGTCCGTCCTCGTTAGAAGATTTCATCTGGAACGGTTCGTATACTACCTTCCTGTCCTCTTGTGCACTTTCTTTGTACTTATCTAGACCCAGACATTCGTGGTTCTCCGGAAGCCTGTGACTAGAGCAGAAAATCTCATCACAGAACTTGCACTTGAAGGGTATGTCTGCGTCCTCATCACAGTAGCTACATTTCGCCATGGGAAAATATTTTTATTTTGAAGATTAAAATAACCGGTGCTTACTTTAGCCTGTTTGTTTCGAGATTTTTTATTG
>JAKOPB010000122.1 GCA_022257805.1 Nanobdellati archaeon | reverse complement strand
TGGATTTGCTGATTTAATTTCGACCACGTAGTTCTCACCGTTTATAGACACTATTGCGTCGGCCCTTCCATGGAACAGTGACTGGTCTGGCATCTGGACCTCGGAGGCCGTGACGACGCCGATCGAGTAGAGTGCCGATACAAGCCTCTGATGTATCATATCGCCTCTCTCGAACTTCCGGTTTGTCTGAGGATCCAGGTCCTCCTTCTCGGCACCCTTGACCTTGAAGTATATCTTTCTCTTGCAGTCGGTTACCTCGGATGCGTAGAAGTAGTCCCTTTCCCGGTCCCTTTCCTCACTTCTGTAGAAACCATCGATCCTTTCTTTGAGCATACCAAAGAGGATTTGCCTTCAGGTTTAAAATGTTTTCGGGAAAGATTAAAGACTCTTAACGAGAAATAGGAGGTATGAGGATATGCCCGAGCTGTGGCTCGGAAAACATAAGGGCCGATAGGACGAACATACTCGCGATGCTGGGTATGGACAGAGGTTATACCTGTCCTGAATGCGGCTACAGTGGTAGGCTTTTCCTGGACATAGATGACGATAAGCTTGAGGAAGCCAAGGAATTTCTGGAGGAGAGGAACACAGATGAGTTCAAGGAAAAGATCATGGACTACGAGCTGGGTTTCAACAGAGGTAAGTTTGCCTTTGGAATGGCTTTTTTGCTAATGGGTTTACCTCTTGTATTCCTTATGCCCGTCGGTCTGAATTTTTTCATAGGAATTCTGTCGACCTTTATAGGCCTTGTCCTGGTACATGGAGAAGCAAAGAAGCTTGGTTCCTAGGCGAAGTTCATTTCTTCACGGCACTCTGCACAGAGAAGGTTCCCGTTTACCTCGCCCAGGCTTTCGGAATAGTTTTCACAGGACTCGCATTTGCCTACCTCCCTTTCTTCGAACTCCATCTCAACGTTCTCGGCACCGAGTTTGTGTCCCTGGGTTATGTCGAGGTATAGCCTCGGCCTGACCTTCATTATGTCGTCCTGTGATATTATGCCTATCAGGTCGCCGCCCTCCATGACTGCGAGTCTCTCGATCCCTTCCTCCACCATTATCATGGCTGCGTCTTCTATATCCATGCCCGGGGATATCGTTATAATCTCTTTGGTCATTATGTCCCTGGCCTTGTCCCCCTTACCAGCTACTACGAAGTCGTTGACCACGTCCGAGTTCGTTACCATCCCCTTTATTTCATCGCCCTCTTTTATTATCACCGATCCTCTGTCATCGCTTCTGAGAGTTCTGGCTATATCACAGACAGATGTATCCGGGTCTGAATAGTTCAGATCCTTGGACATGGCTTCTCTCACAAGTGGAACCTCGGCTTCTTCAGGTCTCATAACCATCACTATCCGGTTGATTGTTTTTTGGTAATGATGACAGGGGAATTGATCCGGTCTGGGCTACCTTCCTTGCCCGCCTCTTGTCCAAACGGTGCGACTCGCGGATTTCTCACGTGTGTTTTACCGTCCGTCTCACATGCGCTCCCCTGTCGACCTTATGGTCGGGGTAGAACGCACGCTCCACACCTTAAAAGGACAGATTCGACCTTTTATCTCCCCTGTCC
>JAKOPB010000112.1 GCA_022257805.1 Nanobdellati archaeon | reverse complement strand
GCTGTTCCAAAGGAGCTGTTTCCCGTGGACGAGTATGACAGGCCTGTAATTCACTACGTAGTGAAGGAAGCGCTTGATGCAGGAATAGATAAGATTGGAATAATCACCAGAGACGAGAAGAAAATAAGGAAGTATTTTGAGGAAGATATGAATAAGGAAAAGTTGAGGCAGAAGGGGGAGCGTGAACTGCTCAAGGACGTTGAAAAAGTGGAGGATATGGGAAAACATATTGAGTACATAGAGCAAAAGGAACAGGAGGGGCTGGGACACGCTGTTCTACAGGCCAAGGACTTTGTAAAGGGAGACGACTTCGCAGTGCTTTTCGGCGACAGCTTCTTCAACGTTTACGAAGAAGAAAACCCCCTCAAGGACATGATCGAACTTTACGAGGAGCTCGATGGAGCCAGTATAGTCGGTGCTGAAATATATGAAGGAGAGGAGGCATCGTCACATGGGATGATGGAGGTGGAGAAAATAAGAGAAGGTCTGTATGACATCTTGGACTTAGAGGAAAAACCCAAAGACTGGAGAAAATATTCCAATAAGGGCACAAGCTGCCGGGATATACTGACTTCTGGTATAATGGAAACCCTGGAAGAGACGGAATACGGCAAGGGAAACGAACTGCAGCTTACAGATGCCATAGCTAACAACATAAAGGAAAATGGAGAGAAGGCCTATGCGTATGTTCTGCCTTACCAGAGATATCATGTATCCCGCCGAGGAGACCGCTTCGAGGCTGAGAAGAGTATTTCGGGCTTGTAGATTTTTGGACTGTAGTGCCTAAAACATAATTTTACTTTTTGTTGATTGTCAACAAAGAAACCTTTTTAAGTATTGAATGTTGATAGTAAACATAGCATGACTGATCTGGAAGACTTGAAAGATGGCTACGAGGACTATTTAGAAGGAGCCGGGTTGGTCGAGGAAAAAGGTAACTACAAGTCTTCTGTGAACCTTTACTTCAAGGCTCTTACGTCTCTCGTTGATTACATTTTGAAAAAGAGGAAAGGAAGAGTCCCTGATAACCACGGTGAAAGGTTCCGAATGACGGAAGATGAGTTTACCGAAGTGTACAGGATACTTGACTCTATCTTCGGAACGTACAGGGATTCATACACCGAGGAAAGAGGCGAAAAGCACGTTAGGAGGATTAAGAATGGAATCAGAAAAATTATCCAAGATCAAGGACTTGGAGAAGAATTTGAAGTCCCACATTAAGGACAATGTAGTTGACCTGATATTCTTTGGGTCGTTTGTCAAGGGAAAGCATAGACCGGAGGACTTAGACGTAGCTATAGTTGTAAAGGATGAGAATGATCTTGAACTCGATACAGTTTCAGCTATACGTGAGATCCTCAGAGAAGAATTTCAGGACCCCGATACAGAAGTAATCGAGGCCCAGGACATATATTCAACAGACATCGGGCTTAGTATTATTCTTGAGGGGTACAGCGTTGACAACTCCGACTTTCTCAGAGAAGTCCTAGGAGTTAAACCGTACAACATATATCAGTATTCCCTCGAGAAACTAACTCGCTCAAAGAAGAGTAGTTTCAATAGATCATTGAGAAAACTTTTGGATGATATCGGAGGTGAAAAAATTGGAAGGGGGGCGGTTAAAGTTCCGAGAGGAGAATCAGGAAGAATGGAGGACGTCTTCAAGCGTTGGAACATCTGGAGCGAGACGGAAGTAACAGAGACCTTTGAAATTTGAGATTGCTTTATCCTACTCAGAACACCGAATACAACTAGAGAGTACTGTAGTGCCTAAAACTCAACCAAAAACATC
>JAKOPB010000036.1 GCA_022257805.1 Nanobdellati archaeon | reverse complement strand
TCTCTCGACAAGATAGGCTCGATAGCCAGAAACGTTGAAGACGCGGCTCTTGGTCTGGAGGTAATCTCGGGGAAGGACGAGATGGATCAGACCACTGTAGAATCTGAAGGCGATTACAGAGAGGCCTTGGGAGAAGACATCTCCGGAATGACAATCGGACTACCGAGGGACTACTTTGAGATAGCTGACGATGAAGTTTCCGAAACTGTCGAGAAGGCAGTATCCGAACTGGAACAGCTGGGTGCAGATGTAAAGAAAGTAGAACTTGAGATGACCGAGGCTGCACTGCCAACCTATTACATAATAGCTCCTGCCGAGGCCTCGACAAATCTCGCGAAGTTCTGCGGGATGCGCTACGGGATGGAAGGCGAACTGGAGGGTAACTTTCGCGAATACTTCTCTAAGATAAGGGGCCAGGGTTTCGGCGAGGAGGTAAAGAGACGTGTAATGATAGGAACCTACACGAGGATGGCGGGCTACAGGGACAAGTACTATATCAAGGCTCTGAAGGTCCGTCGTAAGATAATAAACGACTTCAAGCGCGTCCTCAAGGACGTGGACATACTGGCGGCGCCGACATCCCCTGTGATTGCACCGAAGATAAAGGAGCTGGAGGAGATGCCGCCTGTGGAGCAGTACAAGATCGACAAGCTGACTGCACCCATCAACCTTGCAGGTATGCCGCAGCTGTCCGTTCCCTGCGGTTTAAACAAAAAAATGCCCGTCGGCCTCCACCTCATGGGCGACCACTTCGACGAAAAGAAAATACTGAAGGTCGGCCACGCCTACGAAAAACAGAGGAGGAAAATCAATTATCCGGAGGTTGAAGACGATGGATAAAACAAAGATAGGTCTGGAGACGCACCTGCAGCTGCTGACGAAGTCGAAGCTGTTCTGCGGCTGTCCGACTACAGGAAGCGAGGGGCCGAACACACGCGTCTGTCCTACCTGCCTCGGGATGCCCGGGACAAAGCCACGGGTAAACAAGAAAGCCATAGAGATGGGCATAAAAATCGCGAGAGCACTGAACTGCGAGCTACCTGAGGAGATGAACTTCTCAAGGAAGACGTACTTCTACCCGGACATGCCTAAGAACTTCCAGACGACCCAGTTCTCCGTGCCGCTGGGGAGAAACGGTGAGGTTACTATGGAACTGGACGGGAAAGAAAAAACGGTGAGGATAAGAAGGGTCCATCTGGAGGAGGACCCTGGAAAGTTGAAGCATGTGGGCGGAAATATAACTTCGGCCGACTACGTTCTTGTGGACTACAACAGAAGTGGAACGCCGCTATGCGAGGTAGTTACAGAGCCCGACCTCGAAAGCCCCGAAGAAGCTCGCACATTTCTCAGAAAACTTGCAGATATATTTGAATACCTGGACGTGTACGACAGCACCGGCGAAGGAACGATACGAAGCGACGCCAACGTTTCCACCGGTGGAGAGAGGACCGAGGTAAAGAATATAACAGGCTTCAAAGACACAGAAAAGGCCCTTCGTTATGAGCTAAGAAGGCAGAAAAACTTGAAGAAACGTGGGAAGGAAGTGGAAAGGGAAACGAGGTCCTACGACGATTCATCCGGAACCACAAAGTCCCTGCGTACAAAAGAACACGAAGCGGACTACGGCTATATCTTTGATCCCGACCTCACGAGAATAGAGCTAAAGAAAAGATGGATAGAGGAGTTATCCCAAGAAATCCCTGAACTCCCACATGAGAAGAAGGGTAGATATGTGGAGGAATACGATGTATCCAAGGAGGTCGCCGCCACGCTTTGTTCCGATTTCGAGTTAACCATGACCTTTGAGAAGCTTATAGATAACTTGAGCGTAGAGACGACATCAAACATACTCGCGGGACCTGTTAAAAAAGTGTTGAACTACAATGAAATGAGGTTCAGGGAATCCGAACTAAATATCGATAAGCTCCGTAACCTTATAGAAATGGTTGAAAGCGGAGAAATAACTGAAAGAAACGCAGAGATGATCCTCAGAGAGATAGTTGTCGATGACAAAAATCCAAAAGAAGTAAAGGAGGAAAAAGGGTTCGGCAAAGTCGAAGGTAATGAGATAGATAAAATAGTTGGAGAAGTTATAGAAGAGAATGAAAGTGCAGTAGAGGATTATAGAAAGGGTAAAGAGGAGGCTTTGAACTACCTTATGGGTCAGGTTATGAGCAAGTCCCAAGGTAGGGCAGATCCCAGTGAGGCCAGAAAGATTCTGAAAAAGAGGGTTGGGATCTGATGCGGGAATTTATAATGTATTCAAGCAAGGGCGCCACCGCCCCCGAATTCTTTCTCAAAGATCTTCCAGGTAGTGGTGGGAGGATGGATCTGGTTGCGAGATGCGTTATTTCCGCTCTGTGGTTGTCGAGGGATATGAGAAGGGATAGTAGAATAGTCTTTTCGTTAAACGGTCCGCCTGATCCGCCACTGGCCATCTCATTCGATGGAGGAGAGCTTGAGAGAGTCTCACCCGATGAAAGGAACATATCTATATGGATCAAAAAAACTCTCAAGCAGAGAAAGGATGTCGGAGGAGATTGGTTAGAAACACATAAAGGTATACAAATTTCCCGAAAGAGCTTCTGGAACCTTTTGGAGGAGAGAAAAGATAAGAATCTTTATATTTTACAAGAAGAAGGAGACGATATAAGAGAAGTAAAACCCAGAGGCGAGGACATTTTTGTACTGGGAGATCACATCGGACTCCCTGAAAACGGGAAGTTTGCTGAAAAATTTGGAGCAAAAAGAATTTCGGTTGGCCCCGAAAGCTATTTTTCCTCTCAGTCTATATCAATAGTACACAACGAACTTGACAGAAGAGGAGTTTAATTAGGTCTAAAAATAAATAACTTTAAAATGTTGGGTCCTGTAAGAGGAACAAATATAAAAACACAGGAGTCCAATTATGGGCCCGTAGCCTAGTCAGGATTCAAGGCGGCTGGCTTCGGACCAGCAGATCGGGGGTTCAAATCCCTCCGGGCCCGCCAACAAAAAGCCCATTTGATCCTGATCACATCCTATATTTGGGCTCCCGTAGTCTAGTCCGGCCAAAAGGTTGACGTGCACGAAGTGTACGCCCCAGGCCATGGATACGAGCCTCTCGAGCTCGGGACCCGGGTTCAAATCCCGGCGGGAGCACTATTTATTTTTCACAAAAAATAGGGCTACTCATTTTTAGGCACTACATCAATCAAAGAAAAAGCTCCAGAAAAGAAAAACATAAAATAAGAAATCGAATCCAATTTGTTCTCGTACCGAAACGAGTTACTTCACTAAATCTTCTTTACGTTTACGGCTCGCGGTCCTTTCTCACTCTGCTCCGTTTCAAACTCTACTTCGTCTCCTTCAGCAAGATTTCCTTCTTCGACATCGCTTCTATGGACAAACAGATCATCGTCGCCACCTTCGGGCTCGATGAAGCCGTAGTTCTTCTGGGTATTGAAGAACTTTACTGTACCTTTCACAAAACTCACCTCCTAGCTGATAGGGTTTAATCTCTAAGTATTTAAGTGTTGGTCCATCGGAGAAAATAAAAAATGCCATAGATCAACCTATGGCAGACAGAAAATATCACGAAGAAACAAATTCTAAGCTACCATATTCTTCTTCTTTTCCTCTATAAGCTCGTTGATTTCCTCGTTGTTCTTCTTCCAGAAGTCAAATTCCGAATCTGTCATGGCATAGGGAAGCTCTATGTTTTCTATAAGTTCGTACTTTCTTCCTTTCACCTTCTTCTCTCCATCAACTTCTACAACGTCTGCCTTAAGGCGGACCTTGGAATTCTGCTTCCCAGGCTTGACTATGACTTTGCCTTCTGATTCTATCTTCACAACGGATGCGTGCTTGTAGATCATATAATAGACACCCCAACAAAAAACAATTGAAATTTTTGTATTTAGCCCCAAGGGTTACTTTATGTTCAAAGTATTTAAACTTTTTCCCTCAATCGTCGAACACTTGACATCAAACCAAATTATATAAACTTCTACACAGAAAACCGTTGACATGCGGGGGTACCCAAGCGGTCAAAAGAAAACTTTCGAAAAGTTTTCATACAAATTCTGACCACAGGGGCTAGGTTCAGGGCCTAGTGGCTTAGTGCCTTCGTCGGTTCGAATCCGGCCCCCCGCACCATTATAAATCCTTGTCCAGATCTCCGAGTTTTTCAAAAAACTTATCAGCAGCTTCAGTAGAAACTTCCTCGGCAAAGACAGTATACGCTTCCAGAATTCCATAGTCCTTTGCACTTTCTAATATCTTCTCCATTACACCGGATGAGATTTCAGGGAGATCTTCCTTGTCCAGATCTACAAAAAGATTGACATCGTCCTCCTTGTCCTGCGCGTCTTCTACATCAAAGTTACGCGGAAGCAAAGATCTTAACTCACCCTCTTCCATGGTCTCCATGTGGAGTTTATGCGCACCACAAAAGGGACATGTATCGGGCTTTTCCGTGCCCAGATAGACTTCGCCACACACTTCGCATCGACATGCTTTGTACATTGTATAAAAATTGACCCGAAAACTTAAAAAGTATAATTTAAACAATCAGGGCAAATAACTACTGAAAGGTTACAAATAAACCAAAGCTTTAAATAGTAAGAATGTTAATTACTAGTTGGTGACAATAAATGTCAGACGATTATGATGTCAGGGGGCCCGTTAACGGTCTTCTAATTAAAGTTGATGAAGAGACTGGTGAAAGGAACTACTTTGGATTAAATGAAAGCGAAGGTCTTGAGTTAGAAGAGGTATATGAGGCTCCTGAAGACTCAGAAAGTGGATACGTCGGTGTTCCAGAAGAGGTAAGAGAAGAACTCAATGAACAGGTTGGAGATAAGGTGGATGATGTATGGAACGTTGTAGTAAGAAATCCTGACAGTGGGAGATATTTCAGACAAGAACTGACAAAGACTGCAGAAGAACTGACAAAAGATGGAGATTCGACTGCAGATAATCCAGGTAGACACGCAGTAATGAAAAGTGATCTCATCGAGGCACTTAAGCTAGAAGAGAAGGAAACAAGGGATACACCGAATTACAAAAAGAAGTACGAAGGAGCTGAGATATTCGCCGGCTACTAACCCACCTCTTTAATATTTATTTTAAAAATAAAAAAAGATGTGAAAAGGTTTTTACAGCCTCTCTTTGAGTCCCTTCAGTG
>JAKOPB010000042.1 GCA_022257805.1 Nanobdellati archaeon | reverse complement strand
GGAAAGTCGGCACAAATTGAAGGTTCTGAAGACCTTGAAGGTAAGAAGGTGCTCCTGATCGAGGATCTGATCACTACAGGAGGAAGTAAGCTCGACTTCATAGAAGGTGTGGAAAGAGCCGGTGGAACGGTCGAAGACTGTCTAGTGGTTTTCAACAGAAAACAGGGTGGTGAAAAGACTCTGAAAAAGAAGGATGTAGAACTTCATAGTGTCATAACACTTCCCGAACTTGTTGAATACGGACTCGAAAAGGATAAAATATCAGAAGAAGAAGCCGAAAGTCTCATGGATTACATCAGAGACCCGGAAGCCTGGGAAGAAAAGTTCCTCAAGAAAAATCCCGGGTGGGAAGAGTCCGAGTAATATTATAAGTCTTCAGGATTAACTTAGAACCTATGAAAGTTGCTCGCCTTTCAACCGGATGCGAAGCTCTGGACGAACTACTGGGTGGTGGAATAGAGTACAACACACTCACAAATGTCTACGGACCACCCGGTTGTGGCAAGACAACCCTATGTCTTCAGGCTGCAGTTTCATGCATAGAGAAAGGAAAAAAGGTAGTTTTTATAGACACAGAAGGAGGATTCTCAAAAGAAAGGCTGGGGCAACTGTCCGATGGACTTGATGATATTCTGGACGAAATAATTCTGATAGAACCGGACAACTTCGATAGCCAGGAGGAGAACGTGGGTAGGCTTGATAATATATGCGAAAAGAAGGACATAGGCCTCATCATCCTGGATTCCCTTGTGACTCTCTACAGACTTGAGTTGAACAACGGAGACATCCAGGATGTAAACAGCAGGCTGGCAAATCAGCTTTCGACTCTTTCAAACCTCTCCAGGAAAAGAGAGACCCCGGTTCTAATAACCAACCAGATCTACTCCGATATAGAAAATGGTGGTGTAGAACTTGTTTCAAGGGACATAGCCAAGTACCAGTCCAAGTGTCTTATAGAAATGAAGAAGTTCGAGAGGGGAAAACGCCTCGCGATACTGAGGAAACACCGATCCCGGCCGGAAGGCGAGGAGGCGCAGGTTGTAATAACAGAAGAGGGTATGAAAAAACCTGAAAAGAAGTTCAGCTTCTTGTAATCATTCGAAAACAAAGTTTTCGCACTTGAAAATATCTGATTTTCAAGAATTCCAGTCGTCCTTTGACTCGCAGTCGGGGTCGGGGCACATCGTGAACGGTCTTTTGCCTCTTCTTATGACTTTAAATGTTGGGAGGCCACAGTCATCGCATTCCTTGTCTGTTGGAACTATTTTTGCCCGCTGCGGCAAAGGAAATGAGTTCTCGCAATCAGGGTAGTTGGAACATCCCACAAACTGGCTCTTCCCTGTCTTTATCACCTTAAGAGTCCCGCCACATTCAGGACACTCACCTAGCTCCCTCTTCTTCCTTATGGTTTCGATAACTGCATCTTTAAGTCCCTGTCCTATCTTTTCCTCGTTCTCCTTTATTCCATCTAGTATCTCCTTCAGTGTCTCCTTTGCATTTTCTACTACTTCCTCTCTGGTGTTGTCACCGTCACGTATTTTCTCCATGTCTTCCTCTATGTTCTTTGTCATCTCCTCCGATAGGACCTTTGGCGAATACTTTTCAAGGGCATCAACCACAGCAAGACCTATATCCATGACCTTTATCGAGGAACCGTCCACGTAACCACGGTCATACAACTTATCTATTATCTGGGAGCGTGTAGACTTGGTACCGAGATTTCTCTTCTCCAGCTCGGAAACCAAGGAAGCCTGTGTATATCTCTTCGGTGGCTTCGTCTGTTTATCCAGCTTCTTTACCTCTGAGACATCCATTTTCTCACCCTCCTCAAGGTCCGGGATAACCTGTTCCTTCTTTTTGACGTAGGGTTCGTACAGGGTGAACCAGTTCTTCTCCAGAGTTCTCTTTCCCTTGGCCAGGAACTTCTCACCGGAGAGGTCGAACGTCAGCTTCACGGACTCGCGAACCGCAGGCTCGCCGAAGACCGCAAAATACCTTTTTACAATCAAATCATACAGCTTTTTCTCGTCCTTTGATATTTTTTTAGGCTTCGAGCCGGTGGGGTGAATTGCGGGGTGTGCTTTATCATCCTTCTTTCCCTGTTTCGGAGTTATTTTCTTCTTGCTTAAGACTTTCCCCGCAAGTTCTTTGTACTTGCTCTGGTTTTTCAGCTTCTCCAGTATCTTCTGGTAGCCTATCTTTGGTGGTAGTTTCTGGCTGGATGACCTCGGGTAGGATATAAGTCCGGACTCATAGAGAGACTGTGCAACGTCCAGGGTCTTGGAAGGGTTAAACTTGAAGGCGGAATAGGCCTCTCTCTGTAGGGTTGAGAGGTCGAAGGGCACAGGAGGTTTATGATTATACTTGTTCTTCTTGACCTCTTCGACCGTGGCGCCGTCTCCCTCGGCCGTTTCCTTACTCTCCTTTGCCTCCTCTTCCTCCCAGAACTTGTCCTTCTCGTGGTTAGCCCTCACCTTTTCCTTATCCGACTTCAGAAGTGCCTCCAGAACCCAGTAGTCCTCGGGCTCGAACTTCTGTATCTCCCTTTCTCTCTCCGCCAGAATCTTCAGCGCCGGTCCCTGAACCCTACCTGTCGAAAGAACATGGAAGGTGTTTGTATTGTTCTTTACGGAGAGTGTAAGTGCACGCGACAGGTTGATGCCCCAGAGCCAATCAAGGACGTGCCTGGCAAGACCGGACTCGACCATCCCGCGATCAAGTTCCTCGGACATATCCTCGTAGGCCTCCTGCAGGTCCGAGGTCGTCAGTGTGGAGAACTTCATTCTCGCCGCGTCCTCGGTGCCGACTATGAACTTGAGTATATTGAACCCAATCACCGCGCCCTCTTGATCGTAGTCACAGGCATTGACGAACTTATCTGCTTTGTTCGCTAGGCGTTTCAGGTTGGAGTGGTAGTTCTTCATCCAGTTGGATTTGTCCCGGACTTCATGGGTAGGTTTCCATTCCGTTTCGAAGACAGGGTAGTCCCAACCCTTTCCTTCCTGTTCGAGTGTGAAGAGATGCCCTACTGCAGGGACCACATACGTTTTTTCATCGCCGACTGTCGTCTCATACCATACTGCCTTTCCCTTGTTCTTCTTTGAAACATTGTCGTCTGCAAGGGCGTAGGCGATTCGTCCAGCAGCATTTGGTTTCTCTGCAATTATTAACTGTGTCATTCGTTAGAAGTTTGGAAGGAAGTTTTTTAAAGTTAACAGTACACCCTGAATCAGAAACAAGTCCTATCCGTGAGCCTTACCTTTGTGTATATTCATACCTCTCTCACTATCGAACTCCTTACCACATTCGGCACATTTGAAGGTGTCACTGTCCTCCTCATCTGAATCGATGCTCTCAGGTTCCGGGGTCTTTTCGGGTTTGAGGTTTTCTTTTATCTCGCCTGGCTTCAGATCCTTTTCCTCGAGAAGTTCGTGGATGTCCCTCATGAAGCTCTTGACAAAGTCCGTCGCAACGTTTATCGCGTGCTCGCTTATTTCCTCTATTTCTTTTTCATTTAGCTTCTTCTTCATCTCCAGAACCTTGGCAAAGGTCTTCTCATACCTGGGATCTATCATCTCCTCTTCGATAAGGTTTTCCTTGAAGGCCTTCGGCAAATCCTTGGGATCCTCCGGTAGTTTGTCAAGAGCCTTAAGTGCCGCAACGGAGGTCTTAACCATTGACTCGTAGTTCGACTGTATCTTTCTGGCCTTTCTATTCAGTTCTATCTTCTTCATGAGCTTCTGCATCTCACCCACAAACTCCTTGGCTATCTCTATGTACTCATCGACCTTTTCACCTTCCATGCCGTCCAGGTCGTTGTGCTCGACCTCTTTGTAAACAGAATATACCTCTTCATAGTCTTCGACATACTTTTCATCGAGCAGATCTCTGTTAACAAGTTTTTCTCTGGCAATCTTGGAAAGCTGTTTTGGGGCAGGAACCTCCTCACCCATGTAGACTATCACGGCCTGAAGCGAATTGGTCATTGCATGATAAACGTCCTTGGCAACTATGAGCATCTTCATTCTCTCTGCGCGGTTTATCCTTTTGGGAACCTTGGACATCCTCTTTTCGGCGGACTTCCTCGTCGCCGGAAGTTTACCCATCTTGTAGAGCCTTTGAATGGGTCCGAAGAAACCGTCGTCGTATATGGCAACTGCGTCCTGCGTCCAGGAGTGCGCAACAGGACTCCCTCTCCTCATCATGTCCCAGTACTCAGTTATCGTCCAGGGCGGCTGCACGTGGAGAATATCACTTCCGGATTTCGTCTTACCACAACCTTCGGCCACCTCTTTCAGATCCTTCTCTATCTTCTCCTTCCTTTCTTTGTTCATATCTTTTCTTGTGTCGTCTACAAAGACTGTAATATCCATATCGGACTCAGAAGAGAACTCCTCTCTCGTAACAGAACCAGTACCGATTATAGCATTGATATATTCACCATACATATCGAGAGCTTCTTCCTTGAACTTCTTTGCAGCATCCATCCTTCTTTGCTTCTGAAAATCCTTTATTTTTCTCTTCGTGGATCTAAAATCTCTTGTTTTTCCAGCAAAAGTTTCTTCGGGCTTTAAACCTTCATCAGGCTTCCTATCTTTATTTTCT
>JAKOPB010000011.1 GCA_022257805.1 Nanobdellati archaeon | reverse complement strand
GCGAGGGTATAGGCAGACACGAAGCACCAAGAGGCGAGGTTATACACCACGTGAAGCTCGTGGGCGAAGAAACTCCCAAATCGTGGAGGGTAAGGGCTCCTACATACAACAACCTCCTGAGCTGGATACCGATGTTAAAGGACGAGCAGATAGCCGACATCCCGATAATCGCGGCCTCCATAGATCCCTGTATGTCGTGTGCAAACAGGGCTGTGGTAAAGGACGGAACAACCCTTGAGAAAGAAAGGTTAAGAGAGCTGTCCAGAAAGAAAACCAAGGAACTTAAGGAGGAGTTGGGAGATGCATGAAACTGTACTGACCATAGCCCTTGTCCCAGTATTAGCAGCTCTGTCAATAGTTCTAGGTCTATTCTACGAGGGCATTGTAAGAAACCTCAAGGCAAAGATGCAGTCCAGGCTTGGACCTCCTGTGGTTCAGCCCTTCAGAGACGTAAGGAAGCTTTTGAAGAAGGAGGATGTAGTGCCTAAAAACTCCGTGGCCTGGCTGTTCAAGGCAGCACCTGTCCTGGCCCTGATAACAACGCTTACGATAGTACTTTTCCTTCCCATAGGAGGATTTGATCCACTACTCTCAGGAAGTGGAGACCTCGTTGTAGTGGTCTACCTCCTGATATTCCCCTCGCTGGCCCTGACCCTAGGAGGCTTCTCCTCAAGTTCGACATACCCAACCGTCGGTGGACAGAGGGAGATGGTAAAGATGATGAGTTACGAGCTTCCTCTTGCGGTTATAGCCGTCTCCGTTGCATGGCTGGTTTCAGGAGTTGGAGGAGGCATAGCAGCCTTTTCGTTTGAAGCGATGTCGGAAAATGTTGTCTGGAGCTTAACCGGCTCGCTCGGTTCCTTAGGTTTGTTTATACTTTTCATCGTAGCTCTGACGGTTCTTCCTGGAAAAAGCGCTTCCCTCCCCTTCGACGCTTCCAAGGCTAAGACGGAACTGGCCGAGGGTGCTGTCTCGGAGTACTCAGGAAGAAGTTACGCTCTACTGTATATAACGGACTGCGTCAAGATGCTTGTCTTCGCAACCATAGTAGTTGGAATATTTATCCCCTACGGAATATCCGGCTTTCTTGGCCTAAGCAGTGTTTTTGCAACAGTGGCAGACTTCGCCTTCTACCTGATAAAAGTGTTCCTTGTAATATTCCTGGGGTCTGTCTTCGCCAGAGCCGCCTTCTCAAGGCTTAGGATAACACAGATAGTAAAGTTCTACTGGGTATATTCCACAGGACTCTCTCTGCTTGGACTCGGTCTTATCGTATTAGGAAGCTATATATAGGTGATAATATTTTTGAGATGCAAAAGGAACTGATAAAACAGCTCTTCAGGAAGGCCTTCACAAACAGGTTCCCCGGAAAGAGGATTCCCGGAAACACAGAAAGGATGGAAAGGGAAGGTATCAATTCACCTGTTTCTGTTCCCGACGACTACAGGGGAAGAATAAACTACGAGAGAGAAAAGTGCACAGGTTGTCAGTTATGTACAAAGGTATGTCCAAGCAAGGCCGTCGTTTACCACGAAGAAGAAAACAAGATAAGCTACCATCTCCTCAGATGCACCTTCTGCGGCGAATGTGTGGAGGTCTGCCCTGTCCAGGCACTAACCTTCACCCAGGACTTTTTGCTTGCCAGAACTGAAAAGGACTAGTCCTTCTTTTCTATTTCGTCCCATTTCTCTTCTTCGAGAATAGTTTTGAGTTCTTCAACCGCCTCCCTGACCTCGTTTGAAAGATCCTCCTCCAACTTAACCTCCTTGGGCTGTATACCAAGTACAACCACTTCACCGACATAGTCCTCCAGTTGCGATAAAAGAAGGTTTAGCGGCATGCTGTGCGTTCCTATACCCTCGGAACCCAGCTCCTCCTTGGAGAGTCTACGGATCCCACCAGGTGGAAGATCCATCCTGGCCGCATCGACAAGAACAAGTATATCTGGCTCCTCCTTCTTAACCAATCCTGTAAAGTTCTCAGGAACTGTTTCACAGGGAACGGAAAGCCAGTCTTCGTTCTCAAACTCCCTGGCGAGTCTGTTTCCAACGCCGTCATCCCCTTTGAGTTCGTTCCCTACGCCCATTAGAATTCGTTCCACTTCACTCCACCTTTACCCTTTCGACCTTGCATTCTTCACCGCTAACCAGGGACGGATCATCGGAACCACACTTCGGACACTCGATGTCGTAAACACCGTGGTGCGCGTCCTTTTCCTCCACGTTTTCCTTGTCCACTTTATCACTGTAACCACAGCTACAGTCGATCTTTGGTTCCAAGATATCAACGGAAAGGGATACCTCGAAATCACCCTGAAGCTTCTTTTTGAGGAGATTTTCTATCCAGAACTCCACTTTGTCCGTATCGTGGAACCTAAGGTGGCCCAGTGAGAGGTCTATCTCCAACCCATCGAAGTCCTCTCCCTCCAGTCGGGAGTAAATGGAGTCAACAACCGCCTCAGCAACCGAAATATCGTGCATAGGCCAAAGTTCGCATCGAATCTTTTTAAAAATCACGAACAACCTTAGACCAGAGATCTCTTCCAAAAATCGATATTATGAAAACAAGAACCGTCCTGAAGGTCCGAGGAACAGTACAGGGTGTGGGTTTCCGTCCCTTCGTCTACAGACTGGCAACCGATCTGAAGCTACATGGAACGGTAAAAAATCTCGGTGACAGTGGTGTAGAAATAGTACTGGAAGGCGAGAAGGAAAAAGTAAAGAAATTCGAAGGAAGACTCGGAGAGGAAATCCCGCCTCTGGCAGACATCAAACAGCTGGATAAGGAAGAAAGAAAGTTTTCTGGTTTTGAAGAATTCCAAATTGTCGGATCCTCTGAAGCTTCACGGGGAAGCGGCACCATACCTCCTGACACTGCCATATGCGACGACTGTCTGAAGGACGTAAAGAACGAAAAGAGCAGGTACAGTGGATATTGGGCAACTTCATGCGTCAACTGCGGGCCGAGGTTTTCAGTCGTGAAGGAGCTTCCGTACGACAGACGGAGAACTTCAATGGGTAAATTCGATATGTGCAAAGATTGCAGCGATGAGTACGAAAACCCAGGAGACAGGAGATATCATGCACAGACAATCGCATGTCCCAACTGCGGCCCTGAGCTTTTCTCAGTTCCTTCCAGAGAAAGACCTATTCAGAGCGCATCCGAAATACTAGAACAGGGGGGTATCATAGCCTTAAAGGGTGCAGGAGGTACACATCTTGCCTGTGACGCAAGAAAGGACGGAAGCATACAGAATCTGAAGGAAAAGCTCAACAGAAGGGAAAAACCTCTGGCTGTAATGGTCCCGGGTCTTGATTACGTAGACAAGATAGCAAGGACAAACAAAAGGGAACGGGAGGCTCTGAAATCCGTACGAAGACCGATAGTAGTTCTCGAGGAAAGGAACGGTTCGCCTCTTTCCCAAGAGGTCTCTCCGGAACTAAGCAACGTAGGTATAATGCTCCCTTATACAGGTCTTCACCACCTGATCTTCGAAAACATAGACTTCCCCATCGTAATGACAAGCGCCAACTCACCCGGAAAGCCCATGCTCGTTGAAAACGAAAGAATAAAACAGATGGAAGATATTGCCGATCTTTTACTGCTCCACGAGAGAAAGGTCGAGGCGAGATGTGACGACTCAGTAGTCCGGTTTTCCGACGGTGAAAGGCGCTTCATAAGAAGGTCCAGAGGCTGGACGCCGGAACCCTTGGAGGTGGACCTGGGAAACGAAAGGATTCTTGGGCTGGGTGGGGAGTTCGGCAATACTGTAGCGGTTTACAAGGACGGAAACTGCTACCTTTCGCAGCACATAGGCGACGTGGACAATATGGAGACCCTGAACTTCCTGAAGGAGTCGATAGGACATATGAAGAAAATAACAGGCACAGAGTCCTTCGATCTTGTAGCCTGTGACATGCATCCCGGGTTCATGACCACGGAACTTGCCGAGGAGTTCGGTACAGAAGTACAAAAGATACAGCACCACCACGCACACCTGGCTTCGGTTCTCGGCGAAAACGAAGAGGAGGAAATTGTGGGTATAGTGGCAGATGGTACAGGATACGGAGACAACGGAAACGTATGGGGCGGGGAGGTTATCTACACCAACGGCGATAGCTTCGAAAGGTTCGGAAGCCTAAGTAAAATGCTAATGCCGGGCGGCGAGAAGGCAATACAGTTTCCTTCAAGGATGATAGCAGGTATACTTTACGATGATGACATGCGTCGGATTCTCGACAAACACGGTAGCTTTCCCAGAGGCCCCGAGGAAAGGGAAACAGTGATAAGACAAACTGAAGAGAGACTTAACACGCCAACGACGACCAGTGCAGGGAGATTCCTCGATGCAGTTTCCTCGCTTCTGAACATCTGCCGCTCGAAAAGCTATCAAGGAGAACCGGCGTTGAAACTTGAGTCAGCAGCCGTAAACGGAACTCCTTTGGATATAGAGCTTGATTTCAAAAGAGAAGGTGGGAGGAGGGTTTTGGATGTTCAGAAGATCTTTAGGAGGATGGTAGAGCTAAAGGAAAACGGAGTAAAAAAACAGGACATAGCAGCCACAGCTCAGAAAGCACTTGGAAAGGGCCTTGGTAAAATAGCAGCAAGAAAGGCCGAGGACAAAGGCCTTGAAAAGATCGGTTTCACAGGAGGCGTAGCGTACAACGGCTCCATAACAAGGGCAGTGAGAAATGAAGTGGAAAGAAAGAACCTGGAACTTATTTCCAACAGGATGGTTCCGTGCGGTGACGGAGGTATATCCTTCGGCCAGACAGTAGTAGCAGGCAGGAGTTAGATATCAACAGATTCTCGGCACAGGATCTCCACGCGGAGGCCTCAAAATCCGCCTAGTCCCTATCTCCGTCTCAAGAAGAACCTTTCCTGGATTTTTTTCCTTGCACTCACCTATAACTTCAGCCCCAGGAGCTAAACTACTTTTCCTTAAGACATCCATAACCTCATCAGCGGAGGAACTTTCCACACCGACAACAACTCTGCCTTCATTGGCCAGGTTAATAGGATTTATTCCCAGAACTTCGCCAGCACCTTCAACCTCAGAATCCAAGGGAATCTTCTCCTCTGAAATTTCTATACCCACTCCACTGGAATCTGCCATTTCGTTTAACGCGGCTGCAAGACCACCTCTCGTAGGATCCTTCAAGGACTTGACTCCGTCTACTTCCATAAGTCCTTCAACAAGGCCGTTGACAGGCTTCACATCCGACTCAATAGAAAAGTCGAGATCATGACGGCTCACAAGGACCGCCATTCCGTGTCTTCCCACATCGCCGGAGACCACTATCCTGTCACCCGGCTCAAGAGCAGAGGATCTGGTAAGTCTTTCGGCAACGCCGACTCCGGATGTGTTTACAGTTATCCCGTCCAACCCTCCTCTTTCAACAACCTTGAGATCACCTGTGACTATATTTACACCGGCTTCCTCGGCGGTTTCGCCCATGGACCGGGATATTTTCTCAATCTTCTCTCTTTCAAAACCTTCCTCGACAACTATAGCACTTGATAGGTATTTGGGATCTGCACCCATAACAGCAAGGTCATTCACAGTTCCTGAAACGGCCAACCTACCTATGTCCCCACCTGGGAAAAAAAGGGGCTTCACTACATGCGTATCGGTTGTAAAGACAAGGTAGTTTCCATCTGGTAGTTCCCAGGCAGCCCCATCATCCATTTCCTCCAGACCTACCTCTAAATCCCCTCCTTCAAGGTGAGGGAGGACTGATTCCTCTAAAAGCTTCATCATCTCTTCGCCTCCCGACCCTTCTTCTAGACCGATATCTGTCATTTTCATGTACCTCCGTAACGATACCATACGTTGCACATTCCCTCGCTACCCACCATACAGGGACCCACAGGATTCCTGGGATCACACTTCCCCCCAGCAAAAAGCTCACATTCGTCCGGTTTGCTCTGACCGGTTATTATCTCCTCGCATATACATCCTTCGGGTCTTGTCTCATCTTTTCCTATATCCAAATCAAACTTCTTTCTAGCATCGTTTTCCTCATTCTTAAGCTCAAGGCCTGAATCCGGTATATCACCCAGACCTCTCCAGTTGCTCTCCTTAACCTCAAATGCTCTTTCGATAAGTATTTGGGCCTTTTCGTTGCCTTCCTCATCAACCGCTCTACCGTAGTCGTTCACAAGCTTACTCTCTCCTTTAATGGATCTGATTAATTTGAGCACAGAACTGAGAACGTCCAAAGGTTCAAAGCCACCGACCACCACGGGCTTTCCGTGTCTGTCGACCACTTCTCTGTAGGCCTCTGATCCTATAATAACGGAAACATGACCAGGTGCTATAAAACCGTCCACGTTCGTACCACATTCCTCCAGAAGAAAGTTCATTGCCGGTGGTATCCTCCTTACAGAACCCAGAAAACTGAAGCCCTCGTGTTCTTCTAATAGAACGGGCGCATACGTGGACGCCGTAGTCTCAAACCCCACGCCAAAGAAAACCACCTCCTTGTCTGTTTCCATCTTCGCGGCATCCTCAATGCTCTCAACAATGCGGACGTTTTTTCCATCGGCCACCAAGCTCTCCGAGCTTCCGGGAACACGGGTCATATCTCCAAAGGTCGCAACGATTACACCGTCCTTCTTCGAAAGCTCCACGGCCTCGTCCACTCGCTCTGTTGGTGTAACACATACCGGACAGCCAGGACCCTGGACAAGCTCCAGATTTTCCGGGAGGGCCTCCCTCAGACCGTATCTACATATAGTAGACTCGTGGGTACCACAGACATGCATTACCTTAACCCTCCTCCCGGGCATTTCCCTTTCAATCTGCGACAAAAGCTCCTTCGTCCGTTTTCTGTCCCTGAATTCCAGCGCCTTCATTCAACCCCACTCTCCAGATTATCCAACTCTTCTTTTCTCTTCAACACGTCCTCCTCGGAAACTGTGGTTATAGCGAAGCCAGCATGATTCAGAATAAAATCTCCAGCCTCCACCTCTTCTTCCAGAGGATCGATGCGCACTTCTTTAACAACGCCTCCGAACTCTACCTCTGCTTTATTTCCCTCCACACTCACAACCTTTCCAGGGATCGCAAGACACATTATACCGTCCTAAACTTTGTTCTCGCAAGTTAAATCTTTACAGAACCTGAAAACTTATTAATAGTTCCGCTCAAATTTCCCTTTTATGATCGACTCCCACTGTCACCTGGAGTTCAAACACTTTGACGGGGATAGAGAAGAGGTCATAGATAAGGCCAAGGACAGAATAAAGGCCGTTGTTAATTCCTCTGCTGAAATAAACAAGGCAAGAGACGTTATAAGGTTACACAGGGAACATAAGGAATTTATTTTTCCCAGCCTTGGTCTTCATCCAAAAAGAGCTTTAGAGGCCTCGGACGATGAACTAGAGAATTTTAAAAGGATTATAAAGGAAAGAAGAAACGATATAGTTGCTATAGGAGAAGTAGGACTGGACCACGCACAGGTGAGAGATCCAAGAAAGAGAAAAAGATGTAAAGAGATCTTTGCGGACTTCATAAAACTTTCCAACGACCTGGATCTACCGGTTGTGGTACATGCCCGAAAAGCCATGGACGAAACCCTTCGGATTCTGAAGAAACACAAGGAAGGAGACGTGGTAATACATTGCTTTGCCGGAAACATAAAGCACCTCAGGGATGCACTGGAGGAAGGATACTACATATCACTGGGTGGCATAATCTTTCGGAGCCAGAAAAAGTATGAGAGAATAATAGACGTATTACCCCATGAAAACTTACTACTGGAGACGGACGCGCCCTTTCTCGCAAAGAAAAAATCAGACAGATCTGAACCCTGGTTCATATGGGACGTCGCAGAGAGGGTAGCCGAGGTGAAAGGACGGAACTTCAAGAAAGTATGGGAAAGTGCCGGTGAAAACGCAAAAAAGGTTTTCGACCTACCTATAGATATTTAACCCGCGAATAAAAAAGGACAAATGGGTGTTTAGATGGTTTTAGACAAGGTTAGACGTAAATCTTCTGGGAAAAGCGGTGAAAGGGTGGGTCTCTTTGTTGACGGTCCGAACATACTCAGAAAGCAGTTCGATGTGAACCTGGACAAACTCAGGGAGAAGGTTTCAAGCTATGGCCGGATAACAAATGCAAAGGTGTTCATGAACCAGTTCGCTTCCGAGAAACTTATAGAAGCAGTCGCATCCCAGGGCTTTGAGCCTGTGATTTCTCTGGGTGGTGAACAGGAGGGCGAAGGGATGAGCGATATAGATGTGTCCATGGCTGTAAAAGCTGTGGAGGCCCTTGAGCATGGTCTGGACGTGATGGTTCTGGTAACAAGGGACGCGGATTTCCTGCCAGTCATACAGAAGGCGAAAAGAGAAGGTGTCCGAGTTGTAGTTATGGGGATGGATCCTGGATTCTCTACGGCGCTCAAAAATGCAGCCGACGAGGTACTCGACCTCAAGAAGTATATGGAAGAAGGGGACTGATCACTCTATCCTAAACCTAAGGAAGGCAGCGACTCCTCCCATCCTGTATAACTGCTCACCTTCGCTGGTATCCGTAGATACGAACTCGGTTTCTGCGCCGATATTTTCTGCCCTCTTCTGGAAAACATCAAATAGATCCTCACCTTCTGACTCCACAGATTCACCACACTCGGGACAGGTTAAATCATCTTCTCCTGAAATCTCTTCTCCCTCGTAACCACACTCACAGGAAATATCGACCTTTTGCTTGTCGAGGTCCTCAGATATTATAACCTTCTCTGCTGCACCGAGATCAAGCGATCTCAGAACCTGATCAACACCGTATGCAATCTTTCCGTCCTCTCTGAGTCTGTTGAAAACCTCTTGGAGAAGCTCCTTCTCCTCCTCAAGTTCGGTCTCACGCAGTTCTTCCTTACTTCTTTTCAGGAGTTCTTCGAAACCCTGTTCGCCCGTGTAACTGGTACTGTTGATCGATATTATATTATCCTTGAAAGAACTGGGCAGGTAGCCGCCCTCTGCAAACTTTTCCTTTAGCGGGCCGGGTCCGCCCAATATAACACCTTTCAGTTCATCTAGATCAAAGACCTGCTTAGCAGTTTCAGCAACGTTCTTCAGATAATCATCCAGAAGTCCCTCACGTACACGCTCGAAACGAGCTGCACTCTGGCCTCCTGGCTTACTCTTCCCTGGAACAAGACTGGATATATGTTGCTTGGGAACCACCTTCTTGCCCTTTAGAACTCCCAGGTCCGCCTCGCTTGTATCCATAACTATCATACCGTACTCCTCACCCTCCTGCAACATCTCCTTCAATGGACCAAGCTTGAACTCCTTGCCACAACGATACAGTTTGACCTCTACTGGTTCGAAGGGTTCTATATCCCACAGCTTTATATCGGTC
>JAKOPB010000110.1 GCA_022257805.1 Nanobdellati archaeon | reverse complement strand
TTTTCTAGACTTCCGAGATCGTTCAACGTTTCCTTCACGTCGTTTGCCTTTTGATCGGTTCTTTGCAGCTTTTCCTCGAGCTTACCGAGCTCTCTCTCGTTGTTACCTATGTTCTTCTTTACTTCTTCAAGGTCCCTCTTTATGTCCTCTGGTTGAAGACCCTCGACCTGGTTCTTCAGCATATCCACGTCCTTCTGTATGTTGTTGAAGTCTGATTCCAGATTCCTGAACATCTGCCTTATTTCACCGACACTCTGAGAAGTATTCTGTATCCTGTCGTTTATCGAACCAACTTGCTCCTTTGTCGACCCTATTTCAGCCTTTATCTTTTCTATTTCAGCAGAACTGACCCCTCCTCCCGTGTCCTTTGGCTTCGTTTTTACTTTTTCCTTGGGCTTTTCCTCTTTTTCGTCGTCCTCTTCTTTGTCGCCACCCGCAACCTGGCTGGCCAGCTGCTTAATGGTGTCTTCGTTTATCTCCTCAATTTCTTCGTTTTCCTCGTCCTCGGCCATGCGATCAGCTCTTGTCCAAAAGTTCTTTGTGAAGTGATTTAGCTTTGGCGTAGGTGTCTTCGGGTATAGAAGCGGTTCGGTACGCGTGCTCAATATGAGAAAGAAGCTCCCTTATGGTTTCCTCGTCCTCCATCAGTTCTTTTCTCTTCTTTTTACCTTCCAGCCATCGAATCACGTTCTCCCTGGCCCCGTCTTCTTTCTTCTTCTCTTTTTTTATTAATTCCTCGAGCTCATGCTCGTGTTCATTGACTATACTTTTCATTTCTTCAAATTCTTTTTCAAGTACAGATTCGTGGTCCAGGGACATACTATCATTAAGTGGTTTCCTGGCCTATTAAATATTTACTTAGAGCATTTCCTCTATTCTGGGCTCAAGTGATTCGAGGTAGGTTTCTGCACTCGTGTAGTTTGCGGTTTTGAGTTTGTCCTTTGCCAGATCGAGCTCTGTCTTCAGGTCATACGTATCCACACCACGTTCTTCAAGTGTATCTATCTTCTCTTCAAGACCCTCTATCTTCTTCCTAAGTTCGGTGTACCTGTCTACCTCTTCGTCGTCCAGGGCAAACGGTGAATGCAGCGGTGGCCTGAAGTCTATGAACCATGGCCTGCCCTGATTGTACTCCGGATTGTGGAACAGACCCGTACCTATCTCAAGTCCGGATACCTTCTCTGCATATCTCTTACCGTGCTTACTTTTAACTCTGCGGATGTCACCACTGTACTTTGTACGTAGCTGTATTTCGTTTGCTATGTTTGCTCTCAGCTCACCACGGAAGTCTGTTAGGACCTGTGATATGAGGAATACACCGATTCCCCACTTCCTGAACTCACGTGCTGCCTGTTCCAGCTTGACGTATCCACCTTTACCACCGTATTTAGGTAGCAGCCTGTGTACTTCGTCGTAGATAATCAGGGACTGTAGATCTGTTGTTTCTTCGAGGGGACCGTTGAATATCTTGTCTATTGTGTTTCTCACAAAGTCGTCCAGTTCTCCTCCTTCCATCTCTCCTATCATAAATACAGTAACCTCACCCTTCCTCTGGAGTGCCCTCCATACGTCTATGTCCTGATCCGGTTCAGTGACCTTAATTATCGTAGTCTTGAAGCCGGTCGGACTTTCTTCTGGGTCGAGGTCGTACTTCGTAAGCATGTTGTTCAGCTCATCCAGCTCGTTGGGCTTTATCATACCGGACCACTGTCCTGTTGGGTCGAAGATTACTACTGAAACTTCACCCTTCTTCAACAGCTGCTCGGCTACGACCTGCGCAGAAACGGACTTACCTGAT
>JAKOPB010000006.1 GCA_022257805.1 Nanobdellati archaeon | reverse complement strand
TGTAAACGTCTCGATAGAGGATGGATCCAGGATAGAGGTCAAAGGTCTTCAGGATCTGGATATTCTGGAGGAAACCGTGAGGCTGGAGGTAGAAAGACAGTGGTCGTTGCTGAAGATAAAAGAGGAGCTGGAGGAGAGAAGCGCATCGATTCCAGGTGAGGTCTTCGACGTCGACGAAGTCTTCGAGGGGAGTGATTCCAGTTTCTACGAAAGGGTGTTGAAGGATAAAGATATCAAGGCCTTCGTTCTGAAAGGTTTCGGCGGCTTACTGGCAAGGGAAATAAGCGGTGGCAAGACCTTTGGAAAGGAGCTCTCGGAATATGCAGAGGCGCACGGTCCCGGAGGTATAATACATACTGATGAAGATTTAGGTAGATACGAGCTTGTCGATGAGTTCGAAGATCTGGAAGAGGAACTGAGCGCCGGGGAAGAAGATGTGGTGGCAGTTGTTGCAGGAAAAGACGGTCTGGACGAGGCCGTAGAAGCTGTAGTGGAAAGAGCGGAGAAGGCGATGAAAGGAATACCAGAGGAGACCAGGGATTCCAATGAAGATGGAACTACGAGCTATTTAAGACCTCTTCCTGGTGAGGCCAGGATGTATCCTGAAACGGATGTGCCTCCCATAAAGGTTTCCGAGGAAAGGATGAAAAACATTGAAGTCCCTGAAAGTCTGGAGAAAAAGAAGGAGGAACTGGTCAATGAAGGTCTTTCTGAACATCTGGCCGACGAAATATTGGACAGCAGGTTATACGGTCTGTTCGAAGAGATCAAGGATAAACTCGGCATGGATGTTTCAACACTTGTAAACCTTATGACGGTTGAACTCAAGGATCTGAGGAAAAGGAAGGATATTTCTGTAAAAGATCTGACAGACAGAGATCTTGTTGAAATTTTGGAGGCGATAGATGAAGGCGAAGTCCCCAAGGATTCTTTTGGTGATATTGTTGAAAAAGTTGTTGAAGGAGAAAGGTCCGCTGAGGAAGTCATAAGTAAGACGGAGGCTTTGGACGAGGAGACCCTGGAGAAGATGGTTGTGGAAGTGTTGGAAGAAAAGGAGGACCTGTTGGGAGACGAAAAGGCCTTCAAAAAGCTTATGGGTCCGGTGATGCAGAAGGTAGGTGGCAAAGTCGATGGAAGCAAAGTTTCAGAGGTTCTCAAGGAGAAAATAGAGGAAATGAAATGATCCCAAATCTTTTGATCAACGTGGGTGTTAGTTTTGTCGTGTTATATCTCGGCGATAGATTGATCTCCGCCAGGATACCTGCCTTCAAACTTGTCGTCATAGCTATCCTTGGTCAGCTGTTCGTAATCTTTGGATTGGATTACGCTATGCATATAGCGGGCATGGTTCCCGTTTCCAGACTTGATCTGATTCTCGAGGCCGTGGTCTGGGTGGGGATTGTCAACTTCGCGGTGCCGAGAACGGAGCCCAAGGAGTATTTTATCTTAGGACTTTTGGCTTTTGGCGTGAACCATATCTACGGTTTAATCGGACCAATACTTTAATCCAAGGGCTTAACTTTCACGAATTTTCTCTACAAATAAATATTTTTAGTTAAAAGTATAAACAGGTCTCCACAGTACTTTATTTCATTATCTGAGGTATGTAGAACAATGGAAGATTGCAAAAGATTTGGAAGATTCTCAGAATACGAAGGGGAGTTCTCTGATTACCCAGCTGTTGCTATAGGAACCGACGAGCTAATAAATTCTCTCACGGCCGTCCCATTTAATGTCCATGGTTTTTTAACATCCAATAAGAGCGCAAGGATCAACGATATCGAGGATAAGTATGACTTTAAGTGTTTTGCAATCAATGACTACATAAAAGAAAGGACGGGTAAGAAATACCGGTTTCCAATAACAAACAAGGAATTGCAGGAAGCTATAATAGGTAAGGAGAGCAGTACATACGCTTCATTTGCACCGGAGTTACATGAGGACGTTAAGGACTTTTTCAGCGATTTGGAAGACACATACGACAAGGTTTTTGTGAATCTTTACCAAAATTCAATGCCGGAAACAGAGGAGTTTTTGAAGGAGTTCGATGGTTTTGTTCCGATTGCTCCGTCACATGACTCAAAAAAGGAACACGACAAAAAGACAGATATGTATAATTTTGCAAAGGACCTTGGAATTCCTGTAGTTGATGGTGAGATAGCCTCCGACTTCGAGGAAGCAGCAGAGATAGTAGAATCCAAGGTGGATGAATGGGATCATGGGGCATTCGTTTCTTATGAGAAAGGTGCAGGAGGAAACAGCTCTATGTTTGCTGAAAGTGGTAGGGACGTTAGGGATGAGTTTCTGGGAATGGACGGGGAGTTTCTGGTTTTGAGGAGGATACCTCTGAGTAAGCTTGACAAAAATCCAAATGATCTTCACCTTAGATATGACGAGGGGACGGAGGTTTTTTCTGTAACAGACCAGATAATGGATGGTTTAAAACATACTGGTAACATATACCCATTTTTTGAGAAAGAGGAAGATAGAAGGGCTGTTGACATGATAGAAGAGTATACCGAACTCCTGGGTGATGCTAGATCTAAGGAGGGTTATAGAGGATTTGCAGGGAACGACTGGATGTGGACGGATGACTGTGAACTTTACTTTGTGGAATCCAATGAGAGGAAGAATAGGTCGACTCTACAGAACGTTCTTTTGAACGAAATTTTTAAAGAGGACGGAGGGCCTTCTCTGCAGTATCTTGAGGCTATTGCTGTCATGGAGGAAGATGTAGAGGATATGCTGAAAGATCAATACCTTCCGGGTGATTACTACTGGGCGATGGAGATATATAAGACAAGCAAAGACTGTGTAGTCCATGGAAAAATACCTAGTATATATGAAAGTGAGATAGAAGTTTTCAGAGATAATTACGATGACGGAACATACGGGATATTTTCGGCACCATCTCAGGGTACACAGATAGCCCATATGAATTCGGTCAGTAAAGATGATATGTCTTTTGAGTCGCGCAACTCAGGAGGTACGCAGGATGTTGCAAGGATAGTTTCTGTTGCAAGAAACAGGGATGATCTTGAAAAGCAACGTGAAATTTCAAAGCGAAAGGTAGAAAAACAGTTGAGGTGGGTCTGATGTGTACAATAGGATATGATAGGATGGAGAATTCTATATACAAGTTGAAGGAACCAGGCAGAAAGAATTATGAGTCACTTGTAATAGGCTACGAAGGGGATCAGTTTTTAGAAGTCTTGGCCGGAGCTGAACTGGATGAGAGCGTTGATCTGGTAGAAGAGGTAAAAAGAAATCCATTGAAGAGGATTGAGATGAGATCCTACGAGGAAAAAATTCCTGAGAGTGAGACGAATGTTTCGCCTGATATGCCAGTTAAACAGCTTGTTTTAACACCCACAGGAAGAATGCCGTATATAGCCAGTGTTTCCCACGACGACTACGATTCTGGCTGGGGAGGCTGTAATCCTGAACTCTCTGTTTTTACGGCTGCAGTTAGGCATCACAGCAAGGATAGATATAGGCCTTATTCGAAGATGGTTACCCATATGCTTGAAAACCACACGGAAGCCGAAGAGTGTCTGAACTATCTAGAGGATGTGACAGATAAAGAAGCCGTGAGAGGTTTTAATATGGTAATAAAAGATAACCAGAAGCAGTTTTTGATAGAAAGCGTTCCTGAAGATTTTGTTGATGGTGGTTCATTTTGTGTGAAGGAGCTTTCCGGGGATGAGGCCGAGACAAATTTTTCAAGGCTTAACGGTTTTTTCTGGGACGGTGATTGGAAACCTTATGAGGGTGACCCTACTACTACTCATCACTTCATCCGTTCGCTCAATAGGTACCTTGCACACGACATAGATATGGATCTAGATAAAAAACTCGAGTGTCATCTTCGTTACGAAGATCTGTTTGACGTTCGTACATTAAACAAGGCATATGAGATGTTCCTGGAGAAAAATTTGGATGATGTTGTAGAGGAGCTTGGTTTAGATGATCCAGTTGTCAAGCCTTCATTTTATACTAACTGTACACACGATAAACTTGAGAATATAACCGAAGGAGAAAGTCCGGTATCCTTTAAAAAGACTGCATGGACTTCACATACCGATCAAAACTTTTTCAACATAACCTACGGTCAGCCGTGTGAGAGTAAATTAAATTTCTTTGCAAGTCTCGAGGATATCGAGAGTCTAAGCCAGGATTTGGGCAAGAAATATCAGTTTCTTAACCCAAGAAAAAAAGACATATAGTTCTGTTTTCTTATACTTCAGTGAAGAGGAAAGCTTACTTCTTACGAAACTATGTTATTGCTAAATACGCCGTATTCCATCTCATTTTCTACTCTGTCAAGATGTTGACGGAATCTACCGACTTCCCCTCTTTCAAGGGCTTCGTTTGCCATTTCAAGGTCTTCGACTACTTTGTGTGGGTTTGTTATTTCATCTTTTCTTAGAGCTTTTTTTACGTTTCTAGCAGTCTCTATGAACTTTTCATCAAGTTCCTTCTTCTTTGCTTTCTTCTTTTTGTCCTTTTTCTTTTTCGAGTTGGTTTTACTTCCCCCGTTTTCGTCAGGATGTATGTTGTTTTTGAACTTGGAAACAGCTCTATCGAAGGACTTTTTACCTCCGGTACTCAGAAGGAGAACTGCTACAACTGCAACTATTATGATTACTATAAAACCCCATACTCTCCGAATACCGCGTATGATCAGGCCGGTTATAGTTCTTACCCTTACGTCTTCCTCGGTTTCATATGCCTGTACCATCTTCATATCATCGAACCTCTCTACCTCTATATGTCCATCGAAAACGATTTCTATCCTTGCTGTTTCCTCGGGTCCGAGATTGAATTTCCAGACAGCCTTTGGATTGTCTTCCAGAACCTCCGTTGGTCCGGGGAAGGTTTTCATATCCTCGATATCGGCCACGACGTCCTTGGGCATGTCAACAGTAATGCTTACGAATCTGGATTCATTTGCTGTATTTTTAACATTGACTGCAACGCTGGTTTCGTTTTCGACTTCGTTGTACCAGTAGTCGGTTCCGAAGTATACGTCCCTGCCGAGACCCTCCGCCTCCTCGTCTATTTCATAAAGAGGCTGTCTCCTCTCGCGTATCTCCACTTCCAGAGTTTTTCTGTCCACTTCACCGTCTCCATCCTCCACCTCGAAGACTGCATCGTAAACGCCGGTTTCATTGTATACGTAAAGTGTTCTACCTGTTTCATTGCTTACATAGTCCCACTCACCATCGCCGTAGAAATCCCATCTGTATTCTATTATATTGCTGGTCAGACTCCTTCCGTCGCCCCAGAGGAAGACTCCTACATCCTTTACGCCTCTCATACTTTCATCCACAAAGGCTCTTGGCTTCACTTCTATACTTCTCGATTTGACAGTTTTTTCCTCTCTTATTCTTCGCTGGTCGTTCCATTCAACGACTGCCATAAAGTCGTATCTAGAATCAGGATCCAGTTCTTCTACCTTCTGTGAGAATTTACCCTCCGCTTCCATGGTCTTTTTCTCGGTTTCCATCCATTCGCCATCCTCTCTTCTGTAGCGGAAGTAAACCTGGACCTCGTCTTCGAGTGCGATGTCCTTTAGTTCAGCCCTCAGTCTCACCGAATCGTATGTGATATCCGTTGCCTCGATTGCCTCCACACTAGGGTAATCTACTGTATTGAATACAGTGAATCTCCCACCTGCTTCTGCATAATACTCTCCTAGTTCTTTAGCAGTGTACTCTACAGAAACCGTCTGTTTTTCTCCTGGAGCTACTTCAATCGTTCTACTATCTTCCCAGTCATCCACAGTGAAGTTTACCTTGGTTTCTCCGCTCCGTCCGCCAACGTTTTCGACGTCCAGCTTTAGAGTCGTGGTATCGTTTACGTATATTTTGTCGGGTTCTGCCCTCAGATTTTTGTATTCAAACTCTGCAGGACCCGGTTCAGTTTTAAATGTCTTTATTTCGTCATCCATCCATTCTGCAACAACTTCAAATTCATATGCCTTTTCAGGGTCGATATCTTCTAGAATCTTGGAGTACACGCCTTCGGAGGTCATCGTCCGACTCTCCGTTTCCACCCATTCTCCACCCTCCTCCCGGTAACGGAAGTATATTTCAACTTCTCTGAGACCGTCCAGGTCCACTACGTCTGCGTGCGCGGTCACAGGGTCATATGTGATGCTTGCCTTTACCTCTGGACTTATTTCAGGCTCTCTTAGTGCTGATCCAAGGCCGGCTGAGAGGGCCAGTACGAATACTGCTGCCAAAAAGACCGTCGCAAGCTTATATCTCATGTTTCACAACCCCACATTGAAACGATTTCTACTGAACTGTTACAACTAATCGATAGAAAAATTTAAATATCTTGAGTGATTTTCCGGTTTTTTCTATCCGAACGGTTTAGTTCACCTAAATAATTTAAAGATTGAAACGAAGTAATAAAGTATGAAACACACAAAAATATTACTGGGACTGGTACTGGCTCTCAGTATTTTAGTAACCCCCGTTGCAGCAGAGGAAGAAGTAGACAAGGTCATTCTTGCAGGTGAGGCGAACTATCCCGATGCAGTCGTAGGAAGTTCCGTGTCGGAGAAGCTGGGAATCCCTCTGATTCTTACTGAAGTGGAGGAGCTTCCCGAGGAAGCTGAGTCGGCACTGGATGAATACGCTCCGGAGGAAGTGATTGTAATTGGAGGTCCGGCTGTGGTTTCCGAGGAGATTATTGAACAGCTTCGAGAGGACTACGAGGTTAGCAGGCTCTGGGGGATGTCCAGATACGGTACTGCACAGGAAATCGTTGAACGTTTCTGGCCCGAGGGAGCTGAAAGCGTCGTCCTGGTAGAAGACAGGATGGATGACGAGAGAGGCGAGATCCTCGCGGCTTCACGAGCCTTTGCAGGTGAAAGACCGGTTATCCCGATTCCCGAAGGAAAGGTTCCGGCAGGAATCACGAACCAACTTGAAGAGATGGGCGTTGAAGAAGTAGATGTAGTAGGCATAGATCCCGAAGGAATACAGGAAGAGCTGGGAGATCTGGGTATAGGAGTAGGCGAAGAAGTGAGAGCCCAGAACAGAGAGCAGCTCCGCAACGAAGCCAGGGAAAGAGCAAATGAGAGAGTGGAGGCAGGTGACAGACTCCTTGTGGTGGCTTCTCAGGGACATAGAGATGTGATATCGGCACCATCTGTACCTGACCACAGACCCTTCCTCGTAAGCAGTGAGGATGAAATCGACGAACTGATAGATCTCATCGAGGAAAGAGATGTGGAAGAAGTGAAGATAGTTGGACAGCCCGAACTGGCCGGAGAAATAGCAGAAGCACTGGAGGATGTGGACGTGGAAGTAGACCTGGTCGTCGAAAGAGCCACGGAAGCTGTTGCACAGGCCTCCGAGCTAGCAAAGGAAAACAGACCCGAGTTCGCCGAGAGGTTCGCCCAGAGGAATCAAGAATGGAGACAGAGGATCGAGGAAGCAGATGAGAGAGTTCAGGGAAGAGCAGGTAAAGAGATAGAAAGAACCAGAGGAATCTTTGAAGACTGGGACGGAGAAGAGCTTGAAGGAAGAGTAGACGAAGCAGAGGCAGCCTTTGAAGAAGGCGACTACCAGAGAGCCAGAGAAATTGCTCAGGAAGTCAGAACCGAAGCCCGCGGAAGGAGATATGAAGAAGTCAGAGAGGATCCTGGAGCTATAGCCGAAGAAGTCAGAAGAGAAACAGATAGCGTAAGAGAAAGAACTCAGGAGCTCAGAGAGATGAATGAGGAGTTCGGAGAGAAGATGCAGGAAGAGATGACGATCGAAGAAAGGATCCAGGTGATCGAGGAATTCCGGGGAAGAAGAAGAGAAAAGGTCCATGAGATAGTTGAACAAGCAGGTTATATAGACAGAGAAGAGACAGAGGATGTAAGTGATTGGATAAGAAGAGCGGGAAGAGAACCCGGACCACCCTGAGCAACAACCCTCCTTTTTATTTCTTTGTTACATCGTAAGTGAGTTCAATCCTGGTCTGGTTAATGTTTTAAATTTCGCAGAGTAATCAGAAGTATGCTTATTAAAAACGCAAGGTTTGTTTTGACGCCAGGAGACATCCTTGAGAATAAGAACATAGTTATTGAGGACAACATTATAAAGTCCGTCGGTGGTTCCGACAAAAAAGGCGAGGTCATAGACGCGTCCAACCACGCAGTTCTTCCCGGTCTTGTAAACATGCACACCCACGCCTCCATGAACCTCTTTAGGGGTGTGGCCGATGACATGGAGTTCTGGGATGCATGGCCAAATATAGTCTGGCCTCTGGAGGAGAAGTTGGACGGTGATAAGTGTTACTGGGGAGCCTTACACGCCTTTATTGAAATGATAAAGTCGGGAACCACGTGTTTCAATGACATGTATTTTTTCATGGATAGGGTCGCGGAGGCAGCAGACGACTTGGGTATCCGCGGATATCTTGGACATGGAATGCTGGACAGCGGGGATCCCGGAAAATGTGAAAAGGAAATTAAGGAGGCCGAGAGGGCAATTGAATCGATTGAAAGAGATTTCTCCGATATCGTAAAGCCTGTTGTGACTCCCCATTCACCTGGTACCTGTTCTGAGGAGCTTCTGTTAAGGTCCAAAGAGATCTCCGAAGAGAGGAAGCTGCCTATACATATGCATGTTGCCGAGACAGAGGACGAGGTCGGAAGTGTAATAGAAGAAAAAGGCATGCGTCCCGTGAACTATCTCAAAGACATAGGACTTTTAGGTGAGGACTTCATAGGTGCCCATGCTGTGCACGTCAGCGAAGATGAGATAAATATTCTGGCCGAAAGTGAAGCCTCAGTGGTACATAATCCATGCTCAAATATGAAGCTTGTGTCCGGGACTTCGCCTGTTTACGATATGATCGAGAAAGGTGTCAACGTTGCCCTGGGAACGGACGGTGTGGTTTCTAACAACAGTCTTGACATGTTTGAGGAGATGAAGTTCGCATCTCTGTTGCAGAAGGTGAGTAGTTCGGATCCGACTGCTATGTCCGCCGAGGAAGTGCTGGAGCTTCCATGGAAAAATGCCGGGAAGGCGCTTGGTGAAAAAATAGGAAGAGTAGAGGAGGGTTATCTGGCGGATTTCGTGCTTGTGAATCTCGAAGACGTTGGGATGTCTCCGGTACACAGTCTCAGATCGAACCTTGTTTACTCTGGAGCCAAGATAGATACATCGATAGTAAACGGCGAGGTAGTGATGAAGGACAACAAGCTAACGAAAGTGGACGAGGAAGAGGTCAGAAGGAAGGCGGAGGAAGTTGCAGGAGAGCTCGTTTCCGATTAACTCATTTAAATATCCTTTCTCAAAGAGAAGTTATGCTTGACGAAGGTATACTGTTCTTCATAGGTTGTCAGTTGATCCCTACACCACCTTCGCCATGTCCTGACTTTGGTGGACAGTTCCTACTTTCCCTTACAATAGGTCTTTTAGCGCCGGATTACCTTGTTAAGCCCGTGTACGTTTTCCTCCGTCTTCTGGGAAGGTTTTTCAAGTTCGTCTTTGGCTGGATGCCCTTGGTAGGAAGGATAGTCCACGGTGCCGATGACCTTCTCAACAGGTTCTTCGAGTTTGCGGCAAAGGAAAGAAAGTCCAGAAATCGGGTTCTCCAGAAGATTTACAAGGTATTACTGAAGGAAGATATAATAGAAAGGATTGTATTTGGCTACTTTGTAACCGTTACCACCGGCTCCATTTTCCTGGTATTGGCTTTCACGGTCTAACTTTTTCTAGATTCCTTTTTCCCGACCGTTAATTTTATAAGTCTTATAGTTACACTTTGTTAAACCTATGAAAATTAATGAAAAGAGAATATTACGGGAGCTGCTTGAGGACGGAAGGAAAAATATATCGGACATAGCCGAAGAGCTCGATATTTCAAGACAGACCGTCAGTAAAAAAATAAAGGAGATGGAGAAAGAGGGTACAATAAGATCTTTCACAGTCAGGATTAATGAAGGGGACTTGGGACTTAGGACCAAAGCATATATCATACTCGACATCGTTCCCTCGTCGGAGTTGAGACACAAGTTTGTCCAGGAAGCAAAAAAGATGAAAAACATAAGCCAGATACATCATACATTCGGAAGGTTTGATATGGTTATCGAGGTTCTGGTAAAGGGCGACGACGAGCTTGATAGGATACTGGACAGGATAAGAGACTTTGATGCTGTGGAGGAGACGGAGACACTAATATGTAAGTACACTGAAAAGAATGATCCCGTTGATCCCTTTAGACTGATTCTTGAAGATGAGATTTGATTCTATTTATAGGAACATCTTCAGCTGCTTCGGAGAGTAGGATATATTGGCATCGTTGAACGGTGATTCCATAAGCTTTTCCTCTTCCCAAGAAGGACATTTTACTCCTGTGATCAGTACCAAGGAATACCTCCCATGGTTTTCTTTTACATCGAAGGGCATTGATATAGGTCCGTATCTGAAGTCAAGTTGTTGTTCCTTTTTTCTTTTATTCCAGTGCCGGCATATATCTCCTTCGACAACAGTCTCTTCCAGGAGCCTGTTTACTTCCGAAAAGTTTTCGGCGTATAGTTTGTCCGTGTAGGATGGAGAAATTCCCTGTATCTTTTCCAGAAGGTGGTTCGTCGGCAAGACGAATGCAGGATCCTCGACAAGCTCTGGATCCTCCAGGAAGTCGACCTTCTCTTCGTAGGAGAGTTCCTTTCCCATACAGAGATTATTATTGATAAGAAATAAAAACCTTACGTCTAGGTTTTTGGGTCAAAGTCATATCTTTTCCAGAAGCTCACAGGCCTTGCATACCTCACCGCTTGTTATCTCACCGCATCTCTCACAGTTCTGTACAGATGCTTCACTGTCGGTAAACTTTTCCTTGAGTGCAGGGAGTAGCTTGTCGAAGGCACGGAGGGCAGTGAACTTCGTCGAAGGTCTCTTCCTTTCCATTTCGTTGAGGAAGTCCCTTACGTCGAAGCGGAGACTGTCTTCCACGTACGGACATTCCGTTTGGTGGAGCTCCAGATCTCTTATCTTTGCGTAGAGAGCGACCTCTCTCTCAGGTGTATTTCTGAAAGGCTTGACCCTGGGAACAAACTTATCATTTTCGAGAACTGCTGGCTTTGCACCTAGTCTGAGCATCCTCTTCATGTCACCCTTGAGGTAGTTCATAAATATGCTCTGAAGTTCGTCGTCCAGATTGTGAGCCGTGGCGAGTTTATCTGCGCCCATTTCCCTACTCTTCACGTTCAGTAACCACCGCCTGAGAACGCCGCAGTACGTGCATCCATATTCCTTGTCCTCCATAATCTCGTCCAGTGTTTTACCGAAGGCCTCCTTGAAAGAGGCTATATGTAGTTCCACTCCCAGTTCATCACATATCTCCTTTGCTATCTCGATGCTTTCGTCTCTGTAGTTCTTGATTCCTTCGTCGATCGTTAGCGCGGTCAGTTCTGCATTCCTCCAGTTCTCAAACATTTCGGAAAGGAATAGCATAAGTGCCGAGGAGTCCATGCCTCCCGATAGCGCTACACAGACACTGTCATCGTTTTCGAAGAGCCCCTCCTCGCGTATTGTGCTCTTGACAAGGGATTCGAACTGTTCCGTGAAGTGACGTGCACACCATGACTTACCCTCATATTTTCTATGTATAACTGCAGTATCGCCACATTTCCAGCACTTAGAACTCAAATATTTCACCCACCTGACACTACATTTATTAGACGGATATCTTCATCTCCATTTAACTCTTCTTCCAGAGAAACCACCCTTTCGTCCAGCTCTATTATGACGGTTTCGGGATTGACATCAATTTCCTCAAAGATGTCCTGTACTGTAGCTCCCTCTTCCACATCAATGCTCTTCTTGCTATTGTTCCATGAAATCTCCACAGACATACCAAAACTCCTTCCTTTATATTTAAATAGATTTATCCGGTTCAGAACTGAACCGTCCAGTAAATAGTCGAAGCAAGCGGCGAAAGGGCTTCCACTGCTTTTCTGTCGATTCTGTTGACCTTCTCTGCAAAGCCGTGTGGCATTACCTGATAGGCTCCGTAGGGCACAAGGAAATGGGGATCAGACTTCAAGTCCTTTACGAAGTCCAGGTTTTCTATGATCTCCCTGAGGTATGAGGTCCTGAAGAGATAACTTCTCTGGGGAAGGTACCACTGGTAGAGAGCACGTAGGCTTGCTGGATTCAGACTCTCGAAGACGAACTTCTCCTCGGTGACCCTCTCCACCTCTCCGAGAAACTCTGGAATCTGCCTCGGGCGCAGGAGATGAAGGAAACGCATACTTGTTGTCACATCAAAGACCTTGTCTTTGAAGGGAAGCTCAAGTGCATCTCCGACCAGGTAACCGGCTCGACCTGGCCTCAGCATCTCCCTGCTAGCATCCAGTCCAACTACATCGCCACCGGTCTCTTCCATTGCCTCTGCAAATCTTCCTGTTCCTGTCGCTATGTCCAGTATTCTTTTGTCCTCTGTGTCAACCAGTTCGAGTAGCTTTTCTATCTCTTCTCTGTTGAGGACCCTGCCGCCGTGGGTGAATCTCTGGTCGTACCTAGAGGCGACCTCCTCTCTACGATACCATTCCTGGCCAAGCTTCATAAGACATTTATATTATCAAGTGTGTTTTATATAATGGTGGCCCGTCATGAAGAAGAATGCATCTGAAGTACCCGAGCACAAGGTTCGAGAGGTTGTCGACGAGAGCCAGACCGAAAACACCTTCTTCCAGAGACTGAAGGATGAGAGTCACCCGCACTTCAGCAGCGTTATAAAGGAGATAGACGGCGGTGATAACAAAAAATATCTGGTCAAGGTAAGACCACCGCTCTTTCTTATAAGCGGTCTGCTGAGTAACCTGTCCAGAGTCGTTTCGGGTCTTAAGAACACGAAGATACTTGACAACAACCAGTGGAGAAAGAGGGAGGTTGAATATTTTAAGAAGCTTTACCCAGAGATGGTTGCCGACCACGTACCCTTCGAGAACGCCTTTCTAATGGAGAAGATAGACGGCGAGGTCGCCGGTAAGGTCTTGAGGTCCCATGGACGAAAAGACGAAGAAAAAAAGGATGCAATTCTAAATATGGTCGACTTCCTCGGGAGGCTACATAAAAGAGACATA
>JAKOPB010000065.1 GCA_022257805.1 Nanobdellati archaeon | reverse complement strand
CGAGGAAGGAGCTAAAGTCACTGTTGCCGACGTTCGAGAGGACCCAAGAGAAGGAGGAAAACCAACGCACGAGCTGATACAGGAGAAAGACGGCGAAGCGATGTTCATGGAGACGGATGTTTCCAGCAAGGAAGATGTCCAGAAGATGTTCTATCAAACTGCCGAGGAGTTTGGTAAAATAGACATCGTTGTCAACAACGCTGGTGTTTTCTTCCAGGACAAGGTCGAAGACTTGGAGGAGGACGAGTGGGACAAGGTGATAAACATAGACCTGAAGGGTGTCTACCTATGTACCAAGGAGGCTGTAGAGCACATGGTGAAGGAGGACATAGAAGGATCCATAATCAACATCTCCTCGATAGCAGGTCTCCTCGGTTACCAGGGTGCAGCGGCTTATTCTGCAGCGAAGGGTGGAGTATCTAACTTCACAAGGGAAGTAGCCCTGGACTACGGTCCAAAGGGAATTAACGTCAATGCCATCTGTCCAGGAGTCATCAAGACGCAGATGACGGCAGAGTTCAGAGAGGACCCGCAGATGAAGGAGTTCATGGAGCAGAACACACCCTACAAGCGTCTAGGCGAGCCAGAGGACATAGCTAATGCAGCAGTATTTCTGGCTTCGGACGAGTCGAACTTCATCCACGGAGAGAACCTAGTCGTGGACGGTGGCTGGACGATACACTAGATATCGTCCAAAACTTCTTTCTATTTTTCTGTATCCACCATTTTAGTCATGTAGTTGTGGAATATCTTGTAGAACTCCTTGCCTTCAGTTTTTATTATTTCGGCTTCCTCCAAAGCTTTCCTAATTTCTTCCTCCAAACCGACCTTCTCTTCCAGTTCTCTTATCTTTTGCGGCTCCGAAACCGTCCTGGGGTTGTCTGGGGTTGCATCACAGCATCCCGCGTGCGTAGACATATATAGCCCCATATCCTTGCTCTTCTCTATTATCTCTTCCTTGTCCAATCCCATCAGCGGCCGGTGTATAGGCACATCCAAGTCCCACGAGGTCGTCCTCAGGTTCTCCATGGTCTGGCTGGCCTTCTGTCCCGTGGCTTCGCCTGTGGTTATGGAGTCGGCGCCCACCCTTTCACATACAAGCGAGGCTGCCAGGAACATACCTCTACGGCAAAGTACGCAGGAATACTCCCTTTCATTGATCTCTTCTAAACCGGAGAAGATTTTCTGAAGGACGTTTCCCCAGGGAAATAGAACCATCTCGTCGAAGGAAACAACCCTTTGAAGCCTTTTCATAGCCCGTATACTCAAGGAGAAGGTTTCCTCACAGTAGTATGGATGTAAGACGAAATGGAGAGGAACGATCTCCATCTTCTGCCCCATCATAGCTGCCGCCACAGGAGAATCTATGCCACCGGATAGCAAACAGACCGTTTTCCTGTCATCGTCGCCCATGCCCTCTAAATTACTCCCCATAAAATAAATATCCACAGGCCGGTTTTAGGCACTACATTTCCAGTAGATTAAAAATGAAATCCTAGTTTCTTTAAAGGGCCAAGATCAAGCAGTTAACTTTTTACGGCCCTTAAGAATTGGCTTCAGCATATCCAGAGCTGTATCACTGGCGTCGAGTATCTCTATCTCAATAGGCTTGCCGTCTTTGTTGTAGTGAGTTATTATCGGACCTGACTGTTCCCCAAAATCGGGATTCCCATCTCTAAGCTGGAGGACAAGTATGTCGGTTCCAGGATCGTATTTATACTCCATACCTTTCACTCTTCACCTGAAGTTCATTCTTCTATTTCTTCAAGGATTAGATCTTCGACTTTCTCAAGTATTTTGTCAAATGTCATTTCCCTAGAAGACTCCGTACCTTCCGGTGTATGGACATGGAAGGGGAAATTTTCTAGGCCTTGGTGGTGTGGTGCGCTGTCCCATCTTCTGATCAGGTTTTCGTCTCCGTCCATGTAGTGAAAGCGGTAGTCGTGGGTTTCCGGGGCAGTATACTCCATGAAGTGTAATATAGACCCATTTATGAAATGTATATCGCCGCGGAGAACTGTTGTCTGGGGATCGACAGACTCGATATCAATTTCTTGGTCAGTGATGAGATAAGCTATTTCCTGCAACTTCTCGGCCACAGTTTCGGGAATCATCCCTAAACCGCCTTCTGAAGCTGTTTTTTTCTCTCTACAAGACGTTGGCGGGCTTCATAAGCAAACTTCCAGTCGAACCATTTCTCATCGTCTCCAAGCTCACCCGACTCAAATTTCTGGATGAAAACATCTGTGTCCATGTCGTGTTCTTCTTCGAACTGTTTCAACTTCTTTCCATACTTCTCCAATTTGGCCTTTACTATCTTTATCTCTCTGCTGATGCTGTCTCGAACTGCTGGCTCGGAATCAGATGGAACAGTTACAGGCATCTAAACACCCAGTAAATAATGCCCTTCGAACTATTTAAATTTCCATAGAAATCGGATCAGCCCTGTTTTTTGTTGTCTGTTTGGAATTTTGGAAAAATAAATATCCACAGGCCGGTTTCGGGCACTACATCTTAGAAATTTCATTCTTCATCCAGCCCATGCTTCTCTCTCATCTCTTCCGTCTTCTCCAACGTCTTCTGCGCTATCTCGTGCTTTCTTTCCAGATCTTCCGAAATCTCCATCCTTTCCTTCTTCTTGTACTGGTAGATAGCCTCGTGCAGCCCATTGGCCGAAAGGTTAGAACAGTGCATCTTTATCTTCGGAAGACCACCTAACTCCTCTGCTATATCCTTTTTTTCTATTTGTTCTGCTTCCTCTAACTTCTTTCCCATGGCCAGTTCAGTGGTAACAGAAGAAGTAGCTATAGCTGAAGCGCAACCGAAGGTCTTGAACTTTATATCCTCTATGTATTTCTCACCATCCTTCTCACCTACTTTTATGTAGGTCTCCATCATGTCTCCACAGGCAGGATTCCCGACCTTCGACTTTGCATCTGGGTCTTCCATGTCACCCATATTCCTTGGGTTCTTGAAGTGTTCCATAACCTCTTTTGTATACATCTAATCACCCACCTTACCTTTTTCGTCCATGGCAGTTATAGACCTCAGGTCCTCGACCTCCTCCTCCAGCGCTTCCACCACAGTATCTACGTCCTCTTTTGTGTTAAATCTTCCGAAGCTCATCCGTAGTGAGGAGTGCGCCACCTCCGGTCCCTTACCTAGAGCCTCTATCACATGCGATGCCTTCAGCTCTTCGGAACTGCAGGCCGAACCCGTGGCGACGTCTAT
>JAKOPB010000124.1 GCA_022257805.1 Nanobdellati archaeon | reverse complement strand
CTGAAAACCTGTGAACGCTTTCATAACCGTTTCGTCCGTTAGATTTACATAATGCGGTTATGAACCAGTTTGTATGCTTGGAGAGATCGCCTCGTTGTCCGGGTCCTTTGTAGCTCTACTTATTGTCATGTTTGTGCTCACGGTTTATCTCACCAAGAGGTACGTACGGTGGGCTTCCGGTAGGGGTATAACCGGAGTCGATCATCACAAGCCCGAGAAACCCGAGGTCGCGGAGTGGGGTGGGGTGGTGGTCTTTGCATGCTTCGTTTTCTTCAGCCTTGTTCTCTACTACTTTTTCGGTATCCATGAGGTGGGTTTCATCCTCATGATCACGTCTCTCTTCGGCGTCTACGGTCTCGTGGACGACATAAGCGAGATGCACCATCACCACAAGCTTCTCGTGTCGGTCCTCTTCGGACTTATCGCTGCCCTCACCATCGGATCGGGCCTTCTGGAGGTGGTTTGGATAGTCTTTTTCACCCTGGCCGCAGGGAACATAGTGAACATATTCGCAGGTCTCAACGGCCTGGAGATGGGCGTCTCGACCATAGCAGTTTTTTTCCTCGCCCTCTACTCCCTGGTCTTCCTGGGTGCCGTAGCCCCCCTTTACATATCCATGGGATTTTTCGTCATACTTTTCGCCTTCCTTATTTTCAACAGCTATCCCGCCGACGTCTTCCCGGGAGACGTGGGAACACTTGTTGTTGGCGGCTTCATAGCTTCCTTCGCCGTCAGGTTCGACCTGTACCTGCAGGCAACCGTCCTTCTCCTGCCACACATCCTCGACTGTATCCTGAAGGGTTCCTCCAAGGGGTACTTCTCTCCCGAGGTGAAGAAGTCAGGCGACCTCAACGGCGATGAGCTCAAGCCGAGGAAGGACTTCAGGCACCTGATAGGCGAGGTCCTGAAAAGGATACCCGACGAGAAGAAGGCCGTCCACTTCTTCTGGGCCGTCGAGATAGTTCTTGGCATAGTTCTCGTGGTGGTAAGCCTATGAGGATGTGGTTCGATGTATCCTCTCCTCCCCACGTGCACCTGACCAAAAAGATAATAGACGAGTTCGGGGAAGGAAACGAGGTTTTGATAACCACACGTGACTTCTACGACCTGACCTCCCTGCTCGAAAGCTCAGGCCTGGACTACGTGTCCGTCGGTAAACACGCGGACAGCAAGACGGGCAAGTTTTTCAGCGGCCTGGAAAGGACAAAGGAACTCATCAAGACGATAAGCAGATGGAAGCCGGACGTGGGCCTCGGAAAGCACTCGACCGAGGGACCCATAGTAAGCCGCCTCCTGGGCTTGGACTTCCTTCTTATGATGGACCACGAACCTGCCCCGCAGAACCTCTTTATGCTTCCCTTTTCAAGGGAGGTTCTGGTCTCCGGCGGCGTTGACAGGAGGAGGCTGAGGAAGTTTCTGCCGGGAGAGATCAGGGGTTTCG
>JAKOPB010000077.1 GCA_022257805.1 Nanobdellati archaeon | reverse complement strand
TGTTTTTGGAGAGTCACCTTTCATAAAGGTTGTAGACACTCTGATGGATCATCCAAGCTACGAGTACACGAAGAAGGAGCTAGCCGAGGTTAACGATATTTCCAGACCCACACTCTATAAGATATGGGACAGGCTTGAGAGACTGGAGATAGTGGAGCCTGCAAGAAAGATAGGTAGCACGCAGCTTTTCATGCTGAACCACGATAGCGACGTGGTCAGGTCGCTCTACGAGATGGAAGAGAAGTTAAGAGATACAGAGGAAAAGAAATCGGTGAAGGCCTGAATTGATGTTACATCGATATTAAAGATTTGTTAATTTTGACGTAACAGATAGGAAGCCTTAAGTTCCTTCTCCGCGTCCTCCAGAGTTACAAAATCGCCTTTCTCTATCCTCTTCTTCGCCTTGCCCAACTCTTCAAGTACCTCTGGATTGGAAAGAAGCTCAATGTTCTCCTTCATGTGGTCAACTTCGCCCTTTAACTCGTCAAATTCCTCTTTCTTCACGGTCTGAGGCATACATTTCACCTATCTTTATTTTTTCGTCCAGATATTTATATGTTGTCAGAGCTGGAGAGAACACTCAATGGCTTGGTTTTAATTTTGGTCAATTCGCGAGAAATTTATAAGGTTTGTTAGAACCTTTGGCAGTTATTTTGTTACATTAATATTAAAGATTTGTTAATTTTGGCGTAACAGAGAAAAGCTTTTTATTTATGTTGTTACATTAATATTAATAGTTTGTTAATTTTAGTGTAACGAATTTTATGAGGTGCTTTGGATGAGCGGGAAGATGAAAGGCATATCCGGGAAGGAGATGAAGGTAGTGTCGTTTCTCGAACTTGAGGGCAAGAGATTTTTCAGGCGAGAGGACATCAGAGACTTCTTTACAAGCGACAACGAGATGAACGTATACCTCCACAGGCTCAGGAAGAAAGATAGGATTGTGAAGCTCAACAGGGATAAGTACTATCTCGTGCCGATAAAGGCCTATGAAGGGAAGTGGTCGGAGCATCCTTTTGTGGTTGTAGACGAGATGTTCGAGGATGTGGAATACTGTATAGGCGGGAAGGCCGCCGCTTACCACTGGAATCTCATAGACCAGATACCTACACAGGTCGACGTTTTCAGCAGGACTCGTCAGGGCGAAAAGGAGATCTTCGATTTCACAGTTAAGATGAGACGTGTCAGGAAGCTTCCCGATTACACGAAAGAAGAAACGGACGGCCACAGGTTTTTCGTGGCGACCGAGGAGGAGAGCAAAAAATGGGCATGATATCGAAGGACAAACTCAGGTGGATAGCAGGAGAGGAAGGTTTCAATCTCATCTATCTGGAAAAGGACTACTTCCTGACCCTTTTGTTGCGATGTATTAGGGATGTGGACGGTATCTACCTCAAGGGAGGTACTGCGACCAACAAGATTCTCCTCGACTACAAAAGGTTGTCCGAGGACCTGGACTTTACATGTGAAAGAGATATAGATAACATCATAGGTGATTTAAGGGATTCATTGGAGGGTGTGGAAGCGTTTACACGTGTTGAAGGAGTGAGCTCCGAAAACGGTTACAGCAGATTCAAAGTGTTTTATGAAAGCTACTTCCAAGAGGAAGCGAATATAGTTATAGATTTAAACAGAAAAGCATCGCTTCGGCTTAATCCTGAGAAGGTGAAGGTTCCAAACTTCTACGATATGAACTTTGAAGTCGATATCGTCAACAAGAAGGAAATAGTGGCTGAAAAGATCAGGGCACTCATAACGAGGAACCAGCCAAGGGACTATTTTGATGTTTACTTCTTATTGGAAGAGTATGACGTAGACTGTGACCTTGTCAAAAAGAAGGTGGAGGAAACAGACGAAAAATACGACAAGGAAAGGATCTTCAGAAACGCACAGAAGGTCTACACACGATGGGAAGAAGATCTGGAACCGCTGGTAAGAGAGAAGCTGAAATTCAAGGAGTGTATCCAGACATTGAAGAAGCAGTTAGAATAAATTAATAGCCCAGAGTTATCGGATAATTTAATCTTAGTTCTCAGGATGTCGCGAGAAATTTATGAGGATTTATGGTTATTGGGATATGATCAAATATGGGTCGGGTAGATTATGAAGCTACTGTCTGGACAGATCACGTGGTAAATCTCTTCCGAGGATTACTTAAATGGCCACCTACATCCCAGCTATTATCCAACATATCCCTTACTTTCGAGTCTATGTCCTTTACTTTCAGCGTACCCCTCTCAGATTTATAAACTTCTTCGTCCGGACATCCAAAAAACTTATCTAGATCCGGAAGCCCTTCGTAATCCGGTGATGAATTTTCATATTCCTTTGACATATATTTACCTTAAAATCCGCAGAAATAAAAGCTTGGTCTAAGGTCCCGAGAAATTTATGAGGCTTGTTTTCATCATAAGCTTTAATAGGTCTGAGTTGTATTGTTGAAAGGCTGATAATATGGCAGATTTGTTTGTGTGTGGGATATGTGGAGAACCCTACATCGGCGGAGAAGCGCCCGACGACTGTCCTTTCTGTGGTGCACCGAAGAAGTTCATAACAGGATACGATGATTTCTCGACCCTGTGGAACGGCGATCTTACGGAGCAGGAGAAGGAGGATCTACAGGAAACCGTTGACCTGGAAGTCAACGCCACGGCCTACTACAGGGACGTCAGCGACTCGAACGAGAAGTATTCGAAGATGAACAGACTGTTCAAGCAGTTCGCCCGCGTT
>JAKOPB010000109.1 GCA_022257805.1 Nanobdellati archaeon | reverse complement strand
GAAAGATGAACACGTATGTAATAAATGTGGCAAGTCATTTGAAACAGAACATGGCCTGATCACCCATGAAAAGATGATGCACAAGGAGGAGGATTGAGATCGCAGAGGAGGTTATGAAAGAATACGGAGTCGATTCGGACAACGTCGAAGCCGATATAAAGATTCTACAGGGCGACGAAGATCATGTTCCGAGGTATTCTGTCGACTACCCAGAGTTTGAAGAGGCAACCAAAACTGTTCTGGATGATATAAAACACGAGATCACAAGTAATATTAACATCGAGGAAAGAGAGATCCTTGACCCAAAGTCAGTAGAAAAGATAAAGAAAGATTTCTTGGATACATCGGAAAGGGTAGCCAGAAGATTTTTCCCGAAGCTAGACGATGAACAGATTTCAACGATCTCCGGGAGACTGACTCACCAGATGTACGGACTTGGAAAGGTAGAGATCCTGCTGTCCGACGACGATCTGGAGGAGATAGTAATAAACAGTTCCGACGAACCAATATGGGTCTACCATAAGGAGTTCGGGTGGTTAAAAACCGATATAGTACTGGAATCGGAGGAGAAGATATACAACTACTCCTCGGTTATAGGAAGAAGGGTCGGAAAACAGATAACAAATTTACAGCCTCTACTCGACGCACATCTTCCAAGTGGTGACAGGGTAAATGCCACGCTTTTCCCGGTTTCCACCGATGGAAACACTATAACCATAAGAAAGTTCGCCAGAAACCCCTGGACCATAACCCATTTTATAAGTCCTGAAAACGGCACACTTTCGAAGGAGTTGGCTGCACTTCTGTGGCTATCACTACAGTACGAGATGAACATGCTCATAGCAGGGGGCACGGCCTCGGGAAAGACAGCCCTGCTCAACACCCTGACGCCCTTTATACCACCCAACCAGAGGATAGTTACAATAGAGGATACACGTGAGTTAAACCTACCACAGTACCTTCACTGGGTACCGATGACGACAAGAGAACCGAACCCGGAGGGTAAGGGAAAGGTTAGTATGCTGGATCTAATGGTAAACTCCCTCAGGATGAGGCCGGACAGGATAATGGTAGGTGAGATAAGAGAAAAGAAACAGGCGGAGGTCCTGTTCGAGGCTATGTTAACTGGACATTCTGTGTATGCCACACTCCATGCAAATACAGCACAGGAAGTTAAGAGAAGGATGTCGAATCCACCGATAAACATACCTAAGACCATGCTGGAATCTCTGCATCTGACCTGCGTCCAGTACAGAGACAGAAGAACGGGTACCAGAAGAACTAGAGAACTTGCAGAAATAGTTCCAAAGAGTAGAAGAAAGGGTGAAGGTGTGGATCTAAACGTCAGAACCCTTTACAGGTGGAAGCCCGATGAAGATAAGTTTGAAAAGATAAGAGATTCTGAAAGGCTCATAGGCGAGATTAAAGATCACACATCCATGACAGAGAAGGAAATACAGGAAAATCTCAAGGAAAAAGAAGAAATACTCCAGTGGTTCCTCGACAACGACCTTAAAACCACAAATTCGGTAGGGAAGATCGTCGCGGAGTACTACACCAACGAAGAAAGGGTTCTGGATCTTGTAAACGAAAACGCAAATCCAGATGAAATTCTTCCCAAAGATGTAATAAAAGAGCTCAAGAAAAGGGGGTTCCGTGACTGAGGAGACAAAGTCCGTGCCCATAGTTCCCCTGCCCATGGAAAAGGCACTAAAGGCCTCCAAAAGACTGAGATTTATAGGCGAGAAGCTGGTTAATTCCGTACCACATCTTAAAAAAAGTCTATACCAAGCAGAAATGGATATTGATCCGGTCCTCTATGTTAGTCTTGCCGTCTTCACCGGATTTTTTTACTCGATTCTAAT
>JAKOPB010000033.1 GCA_022257805.1 Nanobdellati archaeon | reverse complement strand
CCTTTAACATCGGTATCCAGCTCAGGAGGTTGTTGTATGTAGGAGCCCTTACCCTCCACGATTTGGGAGTTTCTTCGCCCACGAGCTTCACGTGGTGTATAACCTCGCCTCTTGGTGCTTCGTGTCTGCCTATACCCTCGCCTTCCGCACCCTGCACCTCCGATAAAAGCTTAGGAATATTTTCTTCGTACTTTATATCGCCGCCGGGCATCATATCCAGACAGTCCTCTATTATATCAAGCGACTGTTTGATTTCCAGAACCCTACATGCTATACGGTCGTAGACGTCACCGTTGACTTCGCCGTGGTACATATCCGGCGTAATTGGCTCGATATCCAGATCCTGATATGCGCCATACTCCTCCGTTTTTCTGACGTCCTTTCCAACGCCTGAAGCTCTGGCCGTGGGACCAACTGCACACGTTTCAATCGCTTCTTCTTCAGTCAGAACACCTATTCCCCTTGTCCTTGCTTTTATCGTCTTGTCCTGGAGAACTATGTTTTCAAGCTTGTCGTAGGCCTTTCTGTAGTACTCAACACCCCCTCTTATCTTCTCCTCCCTTTCCTTGGTTACATCTCTTCTTGCGCCGCCTATTGTTATCATGGCCTTGGTTATCCTGTTTCCTGTTAGATGCTCGATTACATCCAGGATTTTTTCCCTGGCCTTCCACGTGTACTGCATAACCGAATCGAAGCCCAGTTCGTTGGCGGCCACGCCGGCCCAGAGTATATGTGAATGTATCCTCTCAAGCTCTGCTGTGAGGGTCCTTATGTACTCGGCTCTTTTCGGGGTTTCTATCCCTGCTATGTTTTCCACGGCACGCGAGAACGCAAGGGTGTGACATATATTACATATTCCACATATCCTCTCTGATAGGTACAGTATCTGTACAGGGTTCCTTTTGGTACCTGCCCACTCTATGCCTCTGTGGACCTGACTCAGTTCGAAGTCCGCATCCTTCACCTTCTCGCCTTCGACTTCGCACTTTACTCTGACCGGCTCTTTAAGAGCGGGATGTACAGGTCCTACAGAAAATTCAAATCCTTCTTCACCCATTCTCATCACCTTCGTGGAAGTCCTTCGTGATTTCGTCCGGCCCCTTTTCGTCTCTCCTCCATGGGTAGGTTTCCTCGGGGAAGTCTTCGTCCAGGAAAAGTCTCCTCGCGTCCGGCGTTCCCTCTACTTTCACACCGAGCATCTCCTGTATTTCTCTCTCGGATATCTGAGCTCCTTTTACGACGTCGGTTATTGTCTGTATTTTAAGGTCGTCCTTTGGCAGACTTACTCTTATACCTAGGTATATTTCTCCGTGTCTTTCCCTGAAGTTTAAAGAGAAGTAGTATATCAGCTCTACGCTCTCTCCCAGATCGGTTCCTGTGCATACTGAGAAGTGTGCATCCTCCTGTATTTCATAAACCTCCTCTACAAAATCCTTGAAGCTTTCTCTGTCAACGGTCAACCAGACCCTCCTCCCCCTCTTCTCGACATTTTTGAGCCCGTCCTTGCCTTCAAACCTCCCGATGATCTCGTCAACCTTCATCTTCCTCACCTTCTAAAATCTTCCATGCTTCCTTCAACCCGTCTATTATTGCCTCGGGCCGAGGCGGACAACCCGGGACGTAAACGTCCACGGGAAAGACCTCGTCCACGGGTCCTTCAAGGTTGTAGGATTCGTAAAAAACACCGCCGGTGTTTCCGCAGTTACCGACGCTTATTACTACCTTCGGCTCCGGGACCTGCTCGTAAACCCTCTTGGCCCTTTTCTCCATCTCCCTGGTCACAGGACCGGTTATCAGGAGCGCATCGGCGTGCCTTGGGGTTCCGATAATCTTCGTGCCGAACCTCTCTATATCGTACCTTGGGTTGCTGCTTGCTACTATCTCTATGTCGCAGCCGTTACAGGATCCAGTGTTTAGATGGAAGACCCACAATGACTTCTTTATTTCTTCCTGATTCATCATATCGACCTCACGAGTAGCGAAAAGACAACTAAAACCAGCACAACAAGGAACCACAGCATGTAGTCGTTTATAAGCCCACTGTGCATCTTTTTCATGTATTTGTAATACCTTTCAAAAACTTCAAAAAATCCCCAGTAGTCTCCTCTGAAACCCTCTTCAGGCGGTTCGTTACCGGAGAAGAACTCTTCATCCTTGCCACCCTCCTTTTTATAGTCCTTCTTTCCAAGACTTCTCAAGAAGAGAATAAGCACAGCTATCACTATCAATGATACAAGCCAGATTACGGGACTCCAGTATCCGTAGCCCGTTTCTAGTCCTATCATATCAAACCACCTACGTTGAACTCGCCTAACAATGTTTCTGCGGCCGGAGCTATTAAACTCTCAACAACGACGTTAGGAACCAACCCGAACAGGATTACACCTACAGCCAGGACCACCATCGCCGCCAACATGAACTTCGGGACCTCACCGCTTTCCCCTGAACTTTCTCTTCCCATGAAAGCGTTCTGAAAGACCTTTACGAAGGACGCGAGTGTAAGTATGCTTACGGTCATTCCTATGGCAGCCAGAAGGGGGTTGAAGGCGAAGGTCGACTGGTATATCATTATCTTCGACGCGAAGCCGCTGAAGGGTGGCAGCCCTGCGATGGCCAGAGCGCCAACCAGGAAAAGAACGGTGGTGTAGGGCATGGTGTGTGCCAAGCCATTCATCTCGTTCAGGTTTTTCGTTCCTGTTTTGTATATTATGGCTCCTGCGCAGAGAAACAGAAGACCCTTGTACATGGCGTGGTTGACCACATGGAAGAGCCCGCCCTCCATAGATGTTATTCCTACGGTTTCCAGTACCTCAGGTCTTGTAATGACTGCTAGGCCTACGCCGACACCCAGGAGCATGTATCCTGTCTGCGATATTGCGTGGTACGCCATTAGCCTCTTTACATCCTTCTGTGGGAGGGCCATTGTAACTCCGACGAACATCGACAGTACTCCGAAGATTATCAGGGACCAGGAGACAGCCGTAAGCGAGGCCGTTCCTGTGAGCGCGAAGGATATACGGAAAAGTGCGTAGAGACTTGCCTGGCTTACTACGACGAGAAGGGCGGATATAGGGGCAGGTGCTTCGCCGTAGCTATCGGATACCCACATGTGGAGAGGAACGGCTCCACATTTCATAGCGAAGGCCGAGACCAGGATTCCTAGGGCTATCTTGTCCATAACTGTAAAGCGAAGTAGACCGGACAGCTCCGAGATTACCAAAGTTCCGTATTGGCCGTGTAGGATGGCCAAGGAAAATAGTATCATTGCTGCGCTTACTGCACTTATCATCATGTATTTGTACGCGGCTTCAAAGCTTTCGCCCCTACTCACGTAGAAGGCTATGAGGCCCGCGGAGGACAGGGATGCAATCTCGAGGAACAGGAATATGCTAGAGAGGCTTGCACTGTAGACCAGGCCGAGCATCCCCGACGTCGTTATCAGGAGAAGCGTATGGTAAAGGCCTTCGTTGTCCTTGTCCTTGATGAATCCAAGGGAGTAGAGTCCTACTAAAAGAGCTATCGAGGCTGCCAAGACACCCATTAGAGCAGAGAGTGCGTCCGTCTCCAGGATAACTTGGAAAGGAAAATCCATCAGGGCTTCCTCAACTCCTCCTAAAATACTGGAAGGTATCCTTCCGTTGAGAGCTCTATATCCGAGTATAGATGAAAGTAAAGCTGTTGCTACAAGTGAAACAAAACTTACTGCTCTTCCTAGGTTTTTGTTGAGCTTCATTGAAGCGTAAACTATAACCGCAGAAAAAAGGGGCAAAACTACGGCTAAAACTGGTAAGTAGCTAACTACAGGTTCCGTCATCCCTTCAACCTCCTCTTCCTTGCGTCCAGGCTTCCATAGCTTTTGTATATCCTGTGCACGAAGAACAGGAGAACCAGCAGCACGAGAAAGCTAATTAGAACCGCCCTTACTGCAATTCCTTCGGATACGGCGTATTCCCAGCCCTTCATAGATACCAACATAAGGAGAGCAGACTGTGTTAGAACTGTGACGGCCATGACAGCCTTCATTATGTTTTTCTTCAGAGCGAGCGCTCCAAATGCCGCAAAGAAAAGCAATACCACAGCCACGATATTTGGATCAATCATCTTCTGCGCCCTCCATCCTTTCGGTAGCTTTCACGGTTCGGATGTAGACATAGGGGGTGAGCAGGGACCCGAATACGAGGTTTGCGATTGAAAGAGTTCCGTACCCCAGGAGATAAAACTCCCCGGAGAGGAACGCGCACATAACTCCAAGGAGAACGGCCGACTTCAAGAGGTCTTTAGATATCAAGGAAGCAAAGGCTGTGATCAGAGCACAGGATATCAGTACGATACTGAAGATTTCTATCATCCTTTACCAACTGTTTTTCCTATGCATTTCCGTTTTAATAAATATCCTTCCTGTGAGATCCTTCGAAGCAGACTTTGGTTTCGATATAGTTCTCAGAAGGTTTTCCAGGTGACATATATTGATAGGATAAGAATATAGGTGATAAAGAACTAGAAGAGGTGGTCTTGGAGACAGGCCTACTTTGATGTTTTTCCGTGGTTCTGGTTCTCGAGCTTTCCTGGTTAATAACTATATGATCGGACTGATGCTCGTAGAGCAGGTGGAGGAAGTTTGGAGTGAGCTGGATTTCTTGTTCGTGTCCCGTACCTTGTTGGGACGAGCACAACTAATATGCAGATGGAAATACAGAGGCCTCGTTCCCTTTCACGAATTTCTTCCAGAGTCCAATTCTTCTGGTGATTCTGGCGATGTCTCTGGTCTTGGTTTCCAGAAGATTTTGGAACTTCTTCTCCTGAAAACTTTATAAGCGTGAAGTAAAAGTTTAGTTGCATGTCAGAGAAGTTCAAATGCCCGGAGTGTGGAAACAGCTACGATACGAAGAGAGGGCTTCACATACACATAGGTCAGAAGCATCCCGACGAGAAGGAAGAGATACTTGAAAAAACCGGTAGGGACTCTGAAGCAAAGACGAATAAAAAGAAGAAGTCCGATGAATCGGAAGGTAAGGAGAATGTGTTTAGTTTCGGTGCCCTTTCGACACCGGTGAAAGTTGGACTTGTTGCACTTATGGTTATAGTTCTTGGTGCCCTCCTAGTCTACGGAACGGAAACCGATCTCACATTCGGTGAGGAAACTGACGCGGATGCTGTTGACAGGGCAGTTGATTTTATAAGCAGGGATGTGGAGGCGATGGGGGCCGAGGTAGAGCTTCTCGATTCGACCAACACAGGTAGCGGAGTATACGAGTTCAAGCTCCAGATTTCTATGGAAGGCTTT
>JAKOPB010000121.1 GCA_022257805.1 Nanobdellati archaeon | reverse complement strand
CCGTGGAGACGGTTCGGGCAGATGATGTAACCGACGAATCTGCAGTTCTCGTCGGTGAATTACTTGATCTGCACAACATAGACGAAATAGATGCCTTCTTCGAATGGAGAGAAGAAGGCTATGCCTCATGGGAGGATACCAGCGGACAGACTGTCGACGATGAAGGGGAGTTCGAGGAAGAGATAGACGGTCTGGACTACGATACAACCTACGAGTTCAGAGCCGTTGTCGAAGGTGATTTTGATGACGAGGGCGGTATCGAAACGTTCACCACGGACAGGCTGGGACCTGAGATATCAGACCATTGGCCAGGTGACGAGGCAACCGGAATAAACGTTGATATAAATCTCACGGCCGAGATCTCGCATCCCTACGACGAATCAATGGACGTCAATTTCTACAGTTCCGATGGAAGTCTTATAGGTGAAGAAGAAGACGTTGAAGAAGGAAATATAACGACACAGTGGACAGACCTGAGCTACAACGAAACATACAGCTGGTACATTGAAGTATTTGATGGATACACATCCGCATCTTCCGATATATTGACTTTCGAAACAGCGACACAGGAGGAGATAACAGAAGCAGAAGGGCGACTTGTAGATCTGAAAGAAACCATGGGGGATTTAGAGGGTGTGATTGCCATGGCGGAGGAAGAAGACGAGGTAAGGGAGCAGTATAACAAGACCATAGAGCTCATGGAAAAAGCCGAGGCTATGATCGGTAGAGGAGACTATGGCAAAGCTATGGGATATCTCGAGGAAGCTGAGGAACTATATTCGGAGATGGGTGAAGAAATAGAAGAACTGGAGAAAGCCGAAGGTATAGGAATTTTATGGATAGTTTTGCTTGTTGTAATAGCTGCAGGGGCTGGATTTTTCATCTACAGCCAGAAATACGCCGAAGGTGGAAGCGGATATAGTTACACGGCCGGAGGCTACTCCCACGGAAGCCGAATAGGCAAGAATATAATGAACAAACTGGGATCCGTCTTCAAGTCGAAGAAAAGCAGTGGTTACAACTACGGACAAAGTGAAGGTAACTTCCTTACAAGGAAGATAGGATCCCTGAAGAAAAAGATCAAGGAATGGAGGTCGGGGGAAAGACAGAAGAAATACAGTGAATTTTAAATAACATTCAGAAACATTATTTCTTTTAGGACGGTCCCGACCCAACAAAAAACACGAGGAAATATGAGAGTTTATAGGCCGATACCGTTGATTCTCTTGCTGGTCTTCCTAGTTCCACTAATAGGGTCGTCTGCAGCAGCCGAGGATGATTTCCCGACTGTAGAAACAAGGGGATATACATTGATCGAAGATGAGGCGGTTCTCTCTGGAAACCTCGAGACAATCATATACGATGAGGAAGGTGATGCAGAGGAGGTAGATGTTTTCTTCAGGTACGGTGAGGGCTATGGAGGAACTGTCGCCGAAGAAACATCCAAGCAGTCGATGGACGAAATCGGAAGGTTTCAGGACATAATAAATGTGGAACCAGATACCATATACACTTACGTGGCAGTTGTTCGGTGGAACGACAATGAAACTACAGGTGATGAGAAGCATTTTAGAAGCGAGGACT
>JAKOPB010000129.1 GCA_022257805.1 Nanobdellati archaeon | reverse complement strand
GAAGATGACAGGAAAAGACTGGAGGAGCTAAGAGACAAGTATCCTGACAACCACGAGGAAGTGTTTGCTGAGGAAGTTGGTATAGAGAGAGCAGAGGCCATACTCAAGTCCGAGGAACTGGACAGGGAAGACTTCGACGAGGGCGAAGAAGCAGATGATGAAGACAAGAGCGAACTGAGGAAGGAGGTTCTGGATGTCATAGAAAATATAGATGAGGGTGAAGGGGCCTCGTACCAGGATATAATAGACGAGGTCGATGCAGAGGAAAATGATATAGACAGTGTTGTCAACGACCTGCTTACAGAGGGTACTTGTTTTGAACCCCGTCCCGGTAAGATCAAAAAGCTGTGACTTCCTGTCTGCTGGAAGAAACTTATAAAAGCCTTACACGAGAGACTATAGTAGGAATTTGAAGGTGCGTTTGCATGGATTACGATGAGCTTTACGGAAGGGCCGAGGAGAAGATCTCCGAGTCTGTGGATGGGGACAGATTTGAGATTCCCGACCCGGAAACGATGCAGGAAGGCGAAAAGACCATAATCAAAAACTTTTCTAAGATCTCCGGTAAACTCAGGAGATCCGAAAAACATATGATGAACTTTTTGAGGAGGGAACTGGGTGTTCCAGGAGAGCTAGACGATTCGAGAGCTGTTTTCCAGGGTAGGTTAACCGACAGAAAGATATCCGAGAAGATAGACCAGTACGTGGAGAGTTTTGTACTGTGTCCTGCGTGTTCCAAGGCGGACACGAAATTGGTGGAAGAGGACAAAATAAAGAAGATGAAATGTGAGGCCTGTGGCACTAAACAGGCTGTAAAGCAGTTTTAAAATGTTTATACACAACTTTACCGAGGAGGAAGGCCAAAGGGTTCTTGCCGTCTGTGACAAAGAAGTTTCAGGCAAGGTTCTTGAGGATGGTAATATAAGATTTGAAGTGAGCGAGGGTTTTTATGGCAACGAGGCAGCCGGTGAGGATGAAATTCTAGATAAAGCCAAAGATAGCAGTATAATAAATGCTGTAGGGAACAAGGTGGTTTCCCTTCTTTCTGACGAGGGGTTTTTTGACGAGGACAGGATCCTAAAAATAGACGGGGTTGATCATGCCCAGATGGTCAAGTTCTGATTTTATGGACTGCAAGGGACAGTTTTTCGTTATATCCGTAGTCATAATCGCACTTTCTCTTATGAGTATAATGACTCTTCTCCGGGCTTATGGTGAGGTAGGCCTCACTGATATACATGCGTATCGGGAAGATGGGATCTTCAGAAGTGTTAAAGAGGGCATACAGAACACGGTTCTT
>JAKOPB010000064.1 GCA_022257805.1 Nanobdellati archaeon | reverse complement strand
TGATACAAGTCCTGCTAGCAGACCTCCTATTAGGCTTGCTGTTACTTCTATGGAGAAAAATACGACATTGAACATAACCATTAGTTCTTCTCATCGGTTATAAGTCTGAGTTGTTTCTTGTTTCTTTCTCACAGTAAGTAAAAGTATAAAAATGATCATTCCCGTAATGGTTGTGGTGCCGCCGTAGCTCAGTTCGGCCGGAGCGGCTGACTTGTACGCTGATTTGTTGACGCGTTCTGCGCGGATGAAAGCTGGCTTAGAAATCAGCAGGTCGTGGGTTCAAATCCCACCGGCGGCTTCCTAATTCTTCCAGATGTCGTATACTTAAAATATTTAAAATTATTTGATAAATACTATCTTATGATCACAGTAGAGTTCATGGGCATGCCTAAAACCGGTAAGACGACACAGATAGATCTTGTTGAGGATGCTCTGGAGGACAGGAAGGAGTACAAGGTCGGAACCGTTGCCGAGAGCGCTATGAAATGTCCTCTGGAGAAGGACGGTGGCTTGAATCACGATTCCTGGTGTTTTCATGAAACAACCAATAAAATTATGGAACAGCAGCTTAGAGACGATCTCGACTATCTTCTCGTTGACAGGGGTGTCTACGACCGTGGCGTTTTCAGCGAAGTATACAACAGGAACGGCGGATTAACAGAAGAGCAAAAGGAAACCCAGAAGAAATATATGGAAATGTTTACAGACCTCGAAGACAGGGTAGTTGCTTTTATGATTACTCCCGAAGAATCGTTGTCCAGGGAATTTCAGGAAGGTGGTAAGGTCATGAACGGAGATTTTCTCGATGTTCTTTACGAATCATATGACGACATGATCTCTGAAATCGAGGATTCGAAGCTCAAAGTTATCGATGGGACCAAGGATATCTTGGAAATCAGAGATGAGATATACGAGTTCCTTGAACAAGAGGACAAAATTGCCCAAGATAAAATAGAAGAATCAGCCTTTTAGGCCATCCTTTCAATGATTAACGAGGACTGCTAGTTTTCTCTTTACGTGTTCCCAGAATCTTTTGTTTACCCTTTTCTTCAGCTCCATCGCCTCGTTTTTGGTAAACCAAGAACCTCTATGGTATAACCACGGTATCTCCCTTTTCAGTTCCTCTTGAATCTCTGATATCAAAGACAGGTAGAAATACGAAAAGGTCATACTGAAGGTTAGGGCTGATGCTTCTAGCCCATACACCGAAAGGTACTGGGATACCATTTCCACACCCCATGGAGAATTGTATGCTAACTTTTTTATACCTCGAAAACACCCGGCCAGAGCCAGAAGTATCTACTCTAAGTTCTCAAAAGCCCTCTGAACGACCTCATTGAGAGCAGGGTGAACATGGATACTATCTAATATGTCGTCAACTATCCCGGAACCTTTTCGCATGGCAACAGATACCTCATGGATGAGCATGGATGCCCTAGGGCCAAGGATATGACAACCTAAAATTTCCCCGTCCTTGGGACTAACTAGTACCTTTGCAAATCCATCTGCCTTCATTGCCGATCCGAAGCCAGTGTCCTCGTAGCTTGCAATTCCTTTCATGTAATCCTTCCCTTCTTCTTCTAACTCCTGCTCAGTCTTACCTATAGCCGACACTTCAGGACTTGAAAATATGGCATGTGGAATGGCTGTGTAGTCCACGGGATGATCATGTTCTATGATAGCATTCATTATCACGTACTGTGCCTCGAGATTGGCAACGTGTTTCAACATTTTACCTCCTATTATGTCGCCCAGAGCCCAGGTGTTGTCGGCCGTGGTCTTTAACTTATCATTTACCTTGATAAACCCATGTTCGTCGGTTTCCACATTACCCTTTCTAACTTCCAACAAATCAGTGTTAGGACTCCGTCCTGTGGCTACAAGTAGCTCATCACCGAAAATTTCTAAGGCACTACCATCTTTCCTTTCACCTGTGACCTTTATTTCACTTTCGTCTTGTGAAACTTTCTTGACTGTTGTACCTGTCTTGACGTTATACTTCTTCGAGAAATTATGTGTAAATTTTTTCGAGATGTCCTTGTCTTCCCCGGCAAGAAGTGTTTCATTCTTCTCAATAACAGTTACATCGGAACCCATCGAGCCGAAAAAGTGGCCTAGCTCGGCAGCTATGTAACCACCTCCTACAATGACAAGATGTTCAGGATTTTCATCAAGTTTTAGAGCCTCCTTGCTCGTAATATAATCCACGTCTTCTATACCTTCTATCGGAGGTATCCTCGGCCTTGCGCCGGCGGCTATAACTACCTTATCCCCTTTTATCCTCTCGTCTCCGACCTTTAGAGTTCTTTCATCGACGAAGGAAGCGCTTTCCTCGTAGAGCGTGTATATTCCCGTTTGCTTTATACTCTCTCTTACAATATCGGACTCTGAACTCACGTCTTCATTTACCTCATTGACTATTCCTTGGAAGTCTATTCTATCTATGGCTGAACTTATACCGAACTTCTCCGAGCTTCGTATAGTTTCAGCGACGTTTGCTCTATGGATTAACATCTTCGATGGTATACAGCCTCTGTTCAGACAGGTTCCACCTATTGCATCTTCTTCAACCATGGCTACATCCATTCCTCTCTGAGATCCAGCTCTGGCAACACCGAGGCCTGAACCTGCTCCCACAACCACGAGATCGAACTCCTTCATACCTACATACTTATGTCTCTTGACTTTTATAGATCGTGACCACCCCGTTCTTTAAATCATTTCGTCGACCTATTTAGGCCCATGGAAAACAGAGAGCTTGTTAAAGTCGGCGAGGAGATTGATCTGCCACTAACGGGTGCACTGCCCTTTGGAGTTATAGACAGAGGTACGAATTTACTCCAGATAAGGCCTGTCTCCGGCTGCAACCTTTCCTGTCCTTTCTGCTCCGTGGACGAAGGTCCATTGGGTGACAAAGCAGCCAGGTACGAAGTTTCTTTGGACTACATGGTGGAGTACGCCGGGGCCATGGCCTCAAGAAAGGAAGGTAGAGATATAGAGATGCACATTGATGGGTGTGGTGAGCCGCTTCTTTACCCTAAGATCATTGAGCTTGTGGATAGGCTTTCTGGCCTGGAGGACGTGGGTGTTGTTTCCATGCAGACCAACGGTATGCTTCTGGGTAAAAAAATGGTGAAAAAACTGGAGGAGGCGGGCATGGATAGGATAAACCTTACAATAAACTCCCTGGATGAGGAAACGGCAAAGTTTATGGCAGGAACCGAAAGATACAATCTCGACAAAGTCCTGGACAGTGCAGAAACCATAGCTAACAGTGATGTAGATCTAC
>JAKOPB010000131.1 GCA_022257805.1 Nanobdellati archaeon | reverse complement strand
GAAACCTCTGACTACGATATAGATCCGGAGGAAGTCGAACTGGTTTCTCTTGAAAACGAGGACACAGATCAGGTCAACGATATAAGTTTAACATATGACAACATGGAAATATATTTCGAACTGGAAGGTCTGGATACATTTCCAAGACCCCTTTATATAGAGATAGGCGGGGAAGTTGTGTCCTCCATAGACGAAGAGGATGACTTTTTCAGGCCGAGGACTGAAAATGAGGTTTCAGAAAGAGAACAGACGCTTCAGGTTGTCCTCGAGGATCGCGACGAGAGAACTGTGCTTGCGGAGACAGAAGTTGACGTAGTAGAGTTCGACCTTGAAAAGGACGAAGACCCGGGTTTTGATCCAGGGGATGTGGAAATCATTTCCGTAGACGGTGAGGATCCTGCCGAGGCCAAAGAAATCGAGCTGACCCGGGACCAGAGACTTGTAATCGAACTCGGTGGAATAGACGATATCGAAAGACCTTTGATCGTTGAGATCGACGGAGAAAGGATAGGCGTACTGGAAGAAACTAAAGAAGAAATGAGGATAAGGTCCGGTGTCGATATTTCTGAAGGAGAGCATACCTTGGAAGTCTACCACGACGGAAGTTATGGAAAGGTCCTTGTGGATGATACGGAGGTCGAAGTTGCCGAGGTAGATCTCGAAAGAGACGGTACGGAAGACGGCGAGGAGCTTCTGGACCCTGATGATTTTCAAATAGTTTCTATTGGGGGTCAGGATATCGAAGAGCTTGAAGTACTGGAGATCAAGCGTGGATCCTTCGAACTTGAACTCGACGGACCTGAGATGCCTGAAAGAGGGCTGAGATTCGAGATAGACGGTGAAATGATAGGCCGCATAGAGGAGCTACAGGATGAGGTCCGGCCGAGAAGGGATTCAGATATCCCCGATGGAATGCGGACTATTGAAATAGTTCAGGAAGGGAGGGAAGAAAGAGTTGTCCTCGCCGAGAAAGAGCTAGAAGTAACTGTATCTGATATGGAAGGCAGTGGAATTGGACCTGATGTACCTCCTGAAGAGCTTGATTTTAAGATTCTAACGGTCAACAGAAAAGAAGCCGATGGAGTTGTTGTATCAAGACAGGATATGAGAGGAGAAATACCAGTGGAGATCAAGGTCGAAGGAATCGAGGAGCAGGGCAACGAGCCGTTTGTGAAGTACAAGGAAACAGTTATGGATCCAAACTGGGATGAATACTCCGTG
>JAKOPB010000048.1 GCA_022257805.1 Nanobdellati archaeon | reverse complement strand
TCCGTCTCGTCTTCAAACCAGTCCTTTAGGTAGTCTTGGAAGTCCATATTTTCACCTCCGTCGAAATCAAAACTTGGTCAAGATTTTCTGTGACAAAGCCACCAGTCATAACAGTTGATATCTCCTTTCTCTTCCTGCTTCTTTCTCTTCTCTATGGCACTTTCACTTGAAGCGGGTGGCAATACAACATCTTCTTCAAGAAGTTCGTTCCTTGGCCAGTTTGCCGGGATAGCTACACCCTCATCGTCCGACTTCTGAAAACCTTTTATCATCCTCAAAATCTCATCTATGTTTCTTCCAAGTTCAGGAGGATAGTAAAGAATGGCCCTCACAGTAGCCTTCGGATCAACGATGAAAACAGCTCTAACGGTCGCAGTTCCACCTGTACTGTGCAAAAGCCCAAGCTTCTCGGCCACCTTTCCGTTTCCATCGGCGATGATTGGAAATTCAATCTTCTCACCGAGCTTCTCTTTAATCCACTCCGTCCACTTCAAATGGCTGTGAACCTGGTCTATACTTAATCCTATTAGCTCCGTGTTCAGTTCTCTGAATTCATCGTACTTCTTCTGAAATGAGTAGAACTCCGTTGTACAAACCGGCGTGAAGTCCCCAGGATGCGAAAAGAGCAGAAACCATTTGCCCTTGTATTCATCAGGTAGCTTGATTTTGCCATCGGTTGTAACCACTTCTAGTTCAGGAAATCTGTCACCTATCAAAGGCATCTCATTGTTTTCGTTTTCCATAATATCACCTCCACTTCGAAAAAGCTTATAAACTTTGACTATCATTATAGATATAACTACTAATATAAAAAGATTTGGTTCGAAAATCGTTATATAATGGATAACATGGACGAAAAAGACAGAAAAATCATAGAAATGCTTGAAGAAGATGCAAGAAGATCCTTCACAGAAATAGCCAAGAATATCAGTGTAAGTGAGGCAACGGTCAGAAAAAGGGTGGAGAAGCTGGAGAAAAGAGGAATCATAGAAGGATACACCACAGACGTAAACCCGGAAAGTCTGGGTTATAACACTATAGCTCTACTGGGACTTGATGTAGAGCCTGAAAATCTTTTGGAAGCTGCAGAAACTATAGGCAAAATGGATGAAGTAAAAAGTGCGGCGACCTGTACCGGTGACCATATGATAATGGCAGAAATCTGGGCAAAAGACAACAGACATCTGGGCGAGATAATGTCGGAGAAGATAGGCAGTATAGAAGGTGTGAAGAACCTCCGACCAGCTATAGTCATGGAAGAAATAAAAGGGTAGAAATATTAAATAGGAATATGCTAGTTTTAGGTATAACCGGACCCATAGGTTCCGGTAAGGATGTTGTTACCAACTACTTGAACGAGGAATATGGATTTGAAACATTCAGCTGCGGTGACGCAATAAGGGAGATTGCAAAGGAAAGAGACATTGAGCCGACAAGAGAAAACTTACAGGAACTTGGTAAGAGCTGCAGAGAGAAACAGGGAAACGGGTTCCTGGGACAGAAGGCTGCAGAGATGGCCCGGAACTCACATGGAGAAAGAATAGCAGTAAATGGAATAAGAAGTCCTGAAGAGGTGGACGTTCTCAGAAAAAGTTTCGACGAATCCTTTGTTCTAATAAACGTAAAAACGGATGAGAAGACAAGGTTTGAAAGACTCAGAAACAGAGGAAGAAAAGGTGATCCTGGAAACTTTGAAGACTTCAAAAAACAGGACAGAAAAGACAAAGAAAAATTCGGAATGGAAGAAACTTTTTCCAAGGCCGATCTGGAGATAGAAAACAACGGCAGCATCAAAGAGCTTCATTATTCAGTTGACAAGATGCTCTCAGACATTATACCATAAAGGATATAGCAAGCGTCATCAACAACATCAACAGAGAAAGTCCTGAGACCACCCTGACTATATCCTCACTTTTTTTCGGATAGAACTTCTCCGACAGAGATTCTAAAATAAGTCCTCCGTCCAAAGGTTTTAGAGGAAGCAAGTTCATAATACCTATACCCAGATTGAGTACAAACATCCAGGAAAAGAGGTTTCGGAGAAAGTCCAGAGTAGATCCTGCTCTTGTGTTCCTGTATCTACCTTTAAGGACATAGGTCTCGGATACGCCGGATATTCCCATGAAAGGCTCTCCGGGGTTATCGGGATTTTCAGCAAGGCTGAATGTAAAATTACTTTCCATGGTTTCCACGGTAATCTCATCACCAGGCTCATATCTGTCCATAATCTCCAGAAATTCATCAAAGCTCCTGGTTCTCTGACCGCTCATACTCATTATAGGACTCGTGAGGTTCACTTCCTCCGCTGGAAAGGACTCCATACCGTATTCGGTTGCATTCACATAACCCACGAAACCGACCGATTGTATAGTAAAGGCAGGGAGGAAGGCAAAGTTCATGAAAAGAATAACCAGCAGAGCCATGCCAAAATTTCCGAAAGATCCTGCCGAGTAAACCTTTATCTGATCCTTCCAACTCTTCTGATTCAGATCCTCTTCGTCGGGCTCAACAAATGCACCTGGGATGACAGCAAAAAGTGCCAGACCCAGACTCTTTATATTTGATTTGACGTTTTTCACCATTATGCCGTGCATACCTTCATGGACGATCACCAGTACAAGTATAGCGATTATCCACTCCCAGAACGGAACCGCTATCACACCGGGACGGGCAACTGTATCACCGCGCGGAGAAGGTAAAACCAGCGCAGGTCCTTCAGCGGTCGGTGGACCTACCAACTGCTGAGAAAAGACGTACCCAATGAAAACAAATGCAAAAACCATTCCGGCTATTCCAACGATGCTTGATACTGTTCCAATCTTGTTCCAGAAGCTCTCGTTCCAGGACGCTATTCTCTCGATGATCCCCCTCCCTCTCTGCGTCCTCCTCATAAATAGAACGTAGTTGTTTACCTCTATGTTCTTTCTGTCAACTATGAGAAGAATAGCAAGGACTGCAAAGAACGCAATCACAGAGATAAAGTAGAGGTCCATGGTATCTTTACTTCACAAAGTTTGAACTGTAAGCTTATAAAAACCGACGTGGATTTAATTGTTACCATGACTCAGCACTGGGCCGATAAGATTGCCGATAGAATAATCGAGGAGAGAGGTGACAAGGACGAGTACAATTTTAACTTCGGTATGTCGGTTTCAGGAATGCTACATATAGGAAATCTAAGAGGAGAGCTTGTGATCGGTTCCCGTGTCCAGAAGGTCCTGGAACAAAAGGGGAAAGACGTGAAAATGGTGGGTATTTTCTATACGCAGGACCAGTTCAAAGGGAAAGACGGACAGCTCGATCTCTTTGAGGATCCGAAGGATGCCGAAAGATTTACAGGCCGCAGACTGAAAGATGTACCGGACCCAAAGGGATGTCATGGAAACTGGCCGGAACACTTCAGATCGGAGTTCGTTCCCTACCTCGACAAGTTTGGAATAAAAGAAAACTCCATAACCACGTCAGAGTTCTATCAAATGAAAGAGACGAAAGAACTTATCAAGAAACTTCTTGAAGGAAGATCAAGAGCCAGAGAAACAATAAACAGATACAGGAAAAGAAATCCACACCCAGAGGACTGGATACCTTTTAATCCATACTGCGAAAAATGTATGAGAATAGACTCCACGGAAGCCGTTGATATTGATTTTGAAAACGAGAAGGTAAAGTATCGGTGCAGATCGTGCGAAGACGAGGGCTGGTCGAGCTTCGAAGATGGGAAACTGGGATGGAGACTTGAATGGTCTGCTCTCTGGGAGGTCCTGGACATAGACTTCGAGCCCTACGGAAAGGACCATGCAACGCCCGGGGGCTCCCGTGATTCCTGTATAGCTCTATCAAAAGAATTCAAGATGAACTATCCATCGGGTTTTCCTTTCAACTGGGTTTACTGGAAGAGAGGAGGGAACGTAGAACACATGACATCGTCGGGTAATGTAGGAATAACGCCTGAAGAGTATCTGAAAATCGGCGAACCAGATGTTCTGTCATACCTCTACATGTCGACAAAACCCATGAAAGAGATCTATTTTAACCCGGAAGAAATCCCCACCTATACAAGGAGATTTGACAGAGCAGAGGACATTTATTTCG
>JAKOPB010000130.1 GCA_022257805.1 Nanobdellati archaeon | reverse complement strand
CTTCTCTCCTCCAGCTCCTCTTTTATCTTCAGCAACGACCACTGTCTTTCTACCTCCAGCCTCACGGTTTCCTCCAGAATATCCAGATCCTGAAGACCTTTGACCTCTATCCTGGATCCATCCTCTATCGAGACGTTTACATCCTGTCTTATGCTCCCTATACCTCTCTGCACCCTGCCGGTGGCTCTCAACATCTTTCCTATCTTCTCTGCAGTTTCCCTGGCATGTTCAGGGCCTTTTATATCAGGAGCGGTCCCGATCTCGACCAGCGGAATCCCAAGCCTGTTCAGTCCATACGTAACAGTATTATCTTGCCTGCCCAGTATCTGGGCGCTCTCCTCCTCCAGACACACGTTTTCAACGCCCACAGAACCTTTACTTGTGTCCAGTTCACCGTCGAGGCCAACGAGCATAGTCCTCTGGAAACCGGATGGATTGGAACCATCTATTACCGTCTTCCTCATAGGCTGTATCTCATAGGGCACATCACAATCCAGCATCTTGGAGACCTGGAGGGCTATCTCAAGGGCTTCACCCCTTACCTCGTGCGGTGGCTCCTCATCTAGCTCCACCTCACACGACTCATTGGGATAGATCTTGTACACAAAACACCGGTCGCGAAGAAACTCGTAAAGGGCTGCAGGATCCATCTCACCCATCTCCCCGGGAACAGCCCCCAGCTTTCTTTTAACCTCACCCTCCGGTTCTTCGTCCATAGAAGAACTGCAGTTGCAGAAAAGTTTCCTCGTGTCCAGCCTCTGGTGTATTTCTATACCACATTTGAACCCCAGGTCCTCGTAGTTCATAAAACTCTCTCGTCACTTTTCACCTTATCTATGAGCTTCTCGCTGGGTGGAAAGAGTGGGGATGGAAGGTCCTCGATATCGAACCAGTTCCACTCCACGATCTCATCAGGCTCCATGGCCTTTGCTTTCCCCTTGAACTTGTCACAGTAAAAGCCTATTGTTATGAAGTGCGCGTCTTCGGTCCTGTCGTCGGTGACGCTTACCTTTTCCAGATCCTTTTCTTTGACGTCTATATCTGTCTCTTCCTTCACTTCCCGACACGCAGTACCTTCGGGTGTCTCCTTGTATCTCATCCCTCCACCCGGCAGCGTCCAGGTTCCCTCGCCCGAAAGCTCGCTGTCGGCCTTCTCTGGATCCTTGTGTCTCCTGCCAAGTAAAACCTTTCCATCCTTCTCCAAAAAAACGCCTACACCGACG
>JAKOPB010000043.1 GCA_022257805.1 Nanobdellati archaeon | reverse complement strand
TGAAGAAGACGCTACCGAAGATCCGAATGCCGAACCGCCTGTATAGGCGGCAAAACCCCTTTTATTTATTTCTATCCGAGAACCACTAAGCTTGCCCCTAGTATCATTATAACACAGGCCACAGTCTTATGCGGAAGGCCGTGCTCATGGAAGAGTTCTCCACCCATAACCGTTGAGAAAAGTGTGTCCAGCCTCTTTATAGGTATCACTAGGCTCACATATTCTATGTTCATCGCGTTGTACTGGAGAAGTCTATATGAAACCGTTATAACCGCTATAATCCCTATCAACCATCCTGCCTGGTTGAATCCTCTCTTGATGTCCACAAGACCATCGTGAAACAGTTTTATGTAAACGAGGAAGACAAGCGCTACGAAGAACTGACTGAGAAAAAGAAGGGTTATAGGACCTGTAAATCCGAGGACGTACTTGCCCAGTACAGCGCTGATCGAATATATTACCAGCGATCCAAGGAGAAGGTGTATGTACTTCGAACCGATGATCTCACCAAACGGTGCCAGAAGGTCGTGCTTCTTCACATCCAGCTCCAGTATGTAGGAACCAACTATAAGCAAGGATATCCCAGCTATATGTACAAAGGTCAAAACCTCGCTGACAAGCAAGAATGCAAAAAATGCTATGAAAGCAGGTTCGATGTTTCTCATAGGCGAAACTACTGAAACGTCCATGTTTTTCAGAGCCTTTGACATTAGAAGAAATCCAAAGGCTGCGGTCAAACCGACCAGAAAAATCACAAACCACAGGAAGACGGAAATCTGAATATCCAGCCAGAAAAACAGTGGAAGAGATACCAGTACATTCACAAGGGCCAGGGCCGTAGAGAAATCCACCGCACTCTCCACCTCCAATGCCTTCTTTCTCACAACCATGGCAACTGCCGACAGGAAAGCAGCGCCCAGAGCGAAGGCTAGCCAACGCATACGAAGAAATATTTATGACCGGGTCTTAAAAGGTTAACTGGGACTTAGATAATCTGAACTCAAAGCTTGATAAATACTCTGTCATTTAACTTAAATTCGTCAGAGGAGTCACATTTCATTTTATAAACCCTGTCTACAAGATCCGCTGCAAACTTGAGCCATTCCTCCCTATCATATCCATTGTTCTTTCTTTCTCTGTAGAGCTCCTTCAGGTCCATATCTATCCTGTGACCATTCTCAACAAGCCTCTTTATCTTCTTTCCACTTTCATCGCAGTAGAAATTCTCACATATCTCTGGTCTTGGTAAGTCATGGACATCACATTGGTGTTGCTGATTAAGGAAAGTACAGTAAAAGTCTTCCCCGTCAAGATAGACCTTCTCACTGCCTTCAGACCATCCTTCAAAATCCATAAAAATCTCAGTGGGATCCACATCGAGTTTTTCAACAAATTTCTTTGCCTTGCCGTACTCTGTAGGAACACCTGAAATACAACATTCTCCACAGTCAGGTATACAGTAATCCCAATCCGTGTCTCTTTGCATAAAAAAGACTATTAAAACATAAGAGATAAAAATATCGATAAAGATGGCGGTGAAAATAGAATCGATGACAAGAAACTCAAGTTCGGAATAAACCCTCACCAATCCATAGAATGATAGCAAATGAATCGAAAAGCAATACTGGCTTTAGGGATACTATCTCTTGTAATCGGGTCAGCGGTCCTCATCCTTAACATAGGTTCGTTTGAGGATCTGCAAGAGGAACTTCCGGATCCTAAAAATGACTCCCTGGAAACACTGGACTTCGAAGGACCTGAGACTGAGCCAAAGACCATAATACTTCAGAGGGGTGAGTACGGAATATGGACTGGAGAAATAGAGAATGGGATAGACAGAATAGATGTCACGGACAGGGAAGGTGTTTCAGTGTTCGAAGAAGACAAAAGCAGTACCATCACCATTGATATGCCAGAGGAAGATGAAAGGGTGTACGAAAAACTTGGGGACCTCAATGTAACCGAAGAGGGTAGTTATACATTCCAAATGGACGAAGGCTACAAGCTATATATCATGGAAAAGCAATCCTTCTTTGATATTTTCGGTTCGATTATAGCTTTTATATTTCTGATGTCCGGCAGTGTAGGTGCCGTTATCGGGGGACTGGGTCTTATTATCTGGGTTTGGATCAAATAAACAGTTACTCGATTCCTTACAATCCCACAAAAAAGCTAATAAACCATCAGAGAAGAATACACTGATATGAAGATAAGGTTAGATGTCGGTGGCGAGAAGTTTGAAGGCGAAATAAATAAAGAAATGAACCCGGAAACGGCGGAAGCTTTAATCGAAGAAATGCCTCTGGAAGGTGAAGCACAGAAATGGGGCGACGAGTTCTTCTTTGAAATTCCCGTGGATGTTGAAGAGGAAAATCCGAAGAGATATGTAAGCAAGGGAGAGATAGGTTACTGGCCCGAAGGAAATTGCTTTTGTATATTCTATGGAAAAACTCCCGGAAGTCTGAGCGAGGACAGGATAAGACCCGCTTCCCCCGTAAATGTCATCGGAAGGATAACGGAGCCAGAAAAACTGGATAAGTTCGAAGAGGGTGTCAAAATAAAGGTCTCCGAAGCATAGTAATGGATCTCAGTCCATTTTATCTCTGATGTCCTTCAGAATCTCCTTGATCTCGTCCAAACTACCTTTGATTTCCTTCAGATCACCCTTCGCTTCCTCTGCCTCTTTTCTAATTTCTGAAAAATCCATGAGTCCCATGATATCACCAGTTAGTATTCTGATCTCAAACTTTTAAGTTCAAGACGACCAAATCAATTGTTTAGGGCCTGTGGTCTAACGGCACTGAGGCTGCTCTAGCAGCCACACCGGAATGACATCGCCTTCGCAATCCGGAACCAGATGTTCCGTGTTCTGGTCGGACCAGAAAGGCGAAGACTCCGGGTTCAAAGGAAGGAAGTGAAACTTCCATCGCTTCCTTCGGAAACTCCCGGCAGGTCCATTTGGTGATACCTTGGACGAAGACAAGCTGATCGAAACCGTAAAGGAATTTGAAGAGAAGCTCCCGAAGTTCGAGGACGGAAGGATCGACTACCATAGTTCCGATACTGCACCAGTTATAACCGTCTTCGTGAAGCGCGGGGAAAAGATTCTCCTGATGAAGAGAAGTGACGAAGTTCGAACATACAAGGGAAAATGGAATACGGTAGCAGGCTACCTGGACGAGGTCAGATCACCCAGGGAAAAGGTCCTCGAGGAACTAAGTGAAGAAATATCGGTTACGGAAGAAGATATAAACTCCATGCGATTCGGCGAATCGCACACCTTCACGGACGAAGAAATAGACAAAACCTGGATAACCTATCCTGTTCTTGTAACACTCAGGAAGGGAACAGAAATAGACATAGACTGGGAGCACACTGAATACAGGTGGATAGATCCAGAGGAGCTTAAGGACTATAACACCGTGCCCAAGCTGGAAAGAGGCCTCGAGAGGGTTACATTGATGCTTTTCATAACATCCAACGAAGGCAAGTTCGAGGAGTTCGAAGAAATCCTGGACGTAGAGCTCGAAAGAAAGGACATAGAGCTGGATGAAATCCAGGCCGTGGAAATCGAGAAGGTAATAGAGGACAAGCTTAACAAGGCCTATAAAAAGTTCAATAAGCCTTTGATTGTTGACGACACCGGAATTTTTGTCGGTGCCTGGAACAGACTTCCCGGTGCCCTGTCTAGGTTCTTCATGGAGAAACTCGGCAACGAAAAGATCTGTGAAATGCTTGGCGAAGAAAGGAGGGCGACTGTAGAGACCTACGTTGGCTACAAGGATAAAGAAAATACGGAAATATTCAGAGGTGTCGCCGAAGGAAGGATAGCCGAGGAGCCGAAGGGCGAAGGGTTCGGCTGGGACCCTATTTTCATCCCAAAAGAACACAAAAAAACGTTTGGAGAGATGTCCAAAGAGGAAAAGAACGAAATCTCGATGAGGAAGAAAGCTCTGGAAAAGTTGAAAGAGTATTTATACGGCAACCCGAAGTTTCAACAAATTTAAATATTAACGTAGATTGTTTTCCTGTCATGTCTCGTTACAGGCTAAGATTAAAGGTGTCCGTGGAAATAATGGAAAATCTAAGAAGATGGGGGCCAAAAGAAACCATTGATAACATAGGAACAAAAGAAGAATTTCTCAAGGAATATCAAATACCACCACAGGGTAAAATTATAGATACTATGCGCAACAAAATCGTTGAAGACAATAGCAAAGACGTAAACGAAAACTATGAAACAATGGTTGAACAACTCATGCGAATAGACCCAGACGACTGGGAAGACGTGGTTTATTCTATAGCTACAGGCGACTATGATATATAGGAAACAATGACATCCGTTCTTCAATTCATATTTGATATAAAATTTAAATAACATCAAACAGTAGGATTGTTAGGTAAAGGGACGGTGGCTTAGCCTGGTTAGAAGAATCTTTTCATGGACAAAAGATTCAGCAAAACCATGGAGATCTTGACCAAAGCGCCACGCTGATAACGTGGAAGTCGCCGGTTCAAATCCGGCCCGTCCCACCATGCCGTATGCCGGCGTGGCTCAGTGGCTAGAGCGCCGCGCTCATAAACAAATATGAGCGTTGATTCC
>JAKOPB010000072.1 GCA_022257805.1 Nanobdellati archaeon | reverse complement strand
TGAAAATTACTGGTCCGAAGCCGACAAAGATCAACAACAGGATCCCGAAGTATACCATGAACTCCATCGAAACCTGGCCTTTTTCAGTGGGTGACATTGACGTATCCCTCTTCTTCCATAGTTAATGTGATCCTATGAGATCCGGCCGAATCCGGTAGAGAGCCTTTGAGGTTTGCAGATGTTCTTGCCGAGTAGTCGGTGGGTCCTGCCGGTGTCTCCACCCTGACAACGAAGTGGTTTTCCGTTATATTGGCATATGCTGTTCCCTGGGGTAGATGAAGGCTTCTCGTGATCCTTGCCGGATGGCCTTGGGCCTGAACCATGTCCGCGGAGTCGGCAAGACCTTCAAGTGAGTCACGCAGGGCCGAAATTCCGATTTCGTGCCTTGAAGTACTCGTCTGCGAATAAATTACCGAGATCAAAGGAATCAATATAAGCATGGCTAGGACCATTATCATAAGGTATTCTGTGGAGGCCTGACCATGGGAGTTCAGAACCATAGTATAACAGCTTACGTTGTCCTAAATTAACTCTTTTACGGTATAAATACTTCATGTTTTTAATCATGGGACCTTCGGATAACTTTTAAATCTGTAAAGCTAAGATTGTGATAAAGCTTATTACCAAAAGAGTCTTAAAGTTATGAGGAGGTGGAACAATGCCAGAGTCTGGAGCTCCATATGATCGCGGTTACAAACAAACTAAATCAAAAGGATCGAGGCAGAATGTTCGTTGCAGCTTCTGCGGAAGAAGAGTACCTCGTTTCAAGGCATTTAGAACCAAGACCGGAATGAGAATAACCGACCCAGAAGTTAGAGAACAGGTTGACGACAAGGATATGCATTTACCCGAAAAGATGCAGTGGGCCTGTCCGAAGTGCGCACGTTTCCGTGGTATCGTCCAGCCGCGAAAAGGTCGAGGGTGATTTCTATAGGCCTGAAAAGAAAGCTAGCCAATTTCAAGAAAAAGCTAAAGCCACGGAGAGGGCTTCTTAGAGAGAAGATAAAAGATTACAGAGAGAGGCCAGAAAAGCTTATAGAAAAACTTGGAGATTTCAATGTATACGAACCGAAACATCTTCTCGTCATACCAAAGGTAGATGATGTAGAGAATGTGGATATCCAGTACCCTCTTCTCCGGCCATACGCTTTTGCAAACGTTAAATGGAGTGAACACGAGGGCGAGTTAATTTACAGGGTAGTTGAGCCCGAACTAAACGAAAGAGAGGAAGAAACCTACGAGAAGATCACAGATGCTCTTGTGGAACTGGTGGATGTCAAGCTCTCCACGGTGAAATCTCAGGGAGGTGCGATGGACTATCTGGAAGATAAGATAAAACAGATAATAAAAGAGCTGAATATAGATCTCTCTAAATCAGAGTTCTCGAAGGTAATGTATTACATATACAGGGATTTTATAGGCTTGAACCGGCTAGAACCATTGATGCACGACCCTTATATCGAAGATATAGGCTGCGATGGAACCGGTACCCCTCTTTATGTTATACATAAGAAGTTTGGTTCCCTGCAGACAAATGTCGTTTACGACGATGAAAGCGAGCTGAAAGAATTCATAGTCAAGCTTGCGGAGAGATGTGGAAGATATATCTCATACGCCGAACCTCTCCTGGACGGAAGCCTTCCTGATGGGTCCAGGGTCCAGGCGACCTATTCCGAAGACGTTTCGACCAAGGGTCCGAATTTTTCTATAAGAAAGTTCACAGAGGAACCGTTTTCACCGACCGAGATGATCGATCTGGGAACAGCAAGCCCAGAACTGCTTGCATATCTCTGGCTTTGTATAGAAAACGGCGTGTCCGTACTTATCTGTGGAGGAGTTGCATCTGGAAAGACCTCACTGCTGAATGCAATTTCCTTGTTTATACCCGAACAGGACAAGATAGTGTCCATCGAGGATACGAGAGAGCTGAACCTTCCACACCAAAACTGGATACCTTCGCAGGTTCGTTCTGGCTTTGGTATGCCTTCAGAAGGTGAAAAAAACTACGGAGAGGTAGATATGTACGACCTTCTCAAGGCTTCCTTTAGGCAGAATCCGGACTATATTATAGTCGGTGAGATAAGGGGTGAGGAAGCCTATGTGATGTTTCAGGGAATGTCATCTGGACATCCAGCAATATCTACCATGCATGCTGGTGGTGTTGATACAGTTATAAAACGTCTTGAGTCACCACCCATAGAGCTACCTCCAAGTCTTGTCGAGACCTTGGATCTGGTTATAAACATGATACACGCCAAGGGTGTCAGTGAATCGGCCAGGAGGGCGAAAAGTGTTGTGGAGATAACTAATGTTGAGAAAGATACAGGAGAGGCAAACGCCAATGAGATCTTTTCCTGGGTTCCGGGAAAGGATGAGTTCAATTTTAGAAAGGAATCTGATCACGTTCTCACGGTTATAGCAAGGAACAAAGGCCTGGATGTCGAGGACATGAAAAAAGAGATAGATACCAGGAAGAGATTACTTGAGTGGATGTACGAAAACGGTGTGATGGACTGGAAGGATGTTGCCAGAACGGTTTCAGAATACCTGAGAAATCCTGAAAAGACCCTTGAAAAAAGAAATATAGATAAGGATGTGCATGTGAGCCCGCCCTCTTCTTTAAAAAGCGAGGCCTTTGTTTCGGATAGTTCCAAGGAGTTACCAGAGGGGGAAATTGAAGTGGAGCCTGAAGAAGAGGACGAGGATGAACAGGAGGACGATGACTACGAATTTGGTGACGACGGCAAGGTCATAGACATAGATGAATAACAAAAATTTAAAAGCAACAAACTTTAAGTATTTTCAATGGTTTTGAATAAAGGAATATCGCCTCTGGTTGCTTCCATTGTTCTTATAGCCTTCGTCGTAGCCGTGGCAGGTATCGCCTCGACATTCTTCACCGATATAACCGAAGAATGGGGCGGTCAGGTGGGGGAGCAGAGACCAATAGATTGTGCAGTAGCTTCCATCGATACGGACGAGAGGTACTG
>JAKOPB010000085.1 GCA_022257805.1 Nanobdellati archaeon | reverse complement strand
CTCATCACAGAACTTGCACTTGAAGGGTATGTCTGCGTCCTCATCACAGTAGCTACATTTCGCCATGGGAAAATATTTTTATTTTGAAGATTAAAATAACCGGTGCTTACTTTAGCCTGTTTGTTTCGAGATTTTTTATTGGGATTGTCTCTATGTTGAATATGTTATGGACAGTTCTAGCCATCTGTATACAGCTGTTCTCGTCACCGTGAACCGTGAGAACCTTGTTTGGCTTGCTGTTGAGAGCATTGAGAAAGTTTATAAGCTGATTTCGATCCGAATGACCAGAAAGTCCATCGACCGTGTTTACCTCCAGGTTGAGTTCGACTCTCTTTCTCTTGCCACCTCTCTCAACCGGTATCTCGTCCCAACCCTTCTGTATTCTTCTTCCCATGGTACCCTCGGCCTGATAGCCAACAAATATAAGAGAGTTGTCTTCGTCGGGGCCAAACTCTTTGAGATACTCCATTACGGGGCCACCTGTAAGCATTCCGGAGGTTGACATAACCACGGCAGGGTCAGGAGAGTTTATAATTTCGTCTCTCTCTTCACCGGAACCAACTCTATGGAATATATCCGATGTAAACGGATTATGGTCTTTGTGGAATATCTGTTGTTGAAGTTTTTCGTTCAAGTCCTCGGGATACGTCGTATGTATAGCGGTTGCGTCCCACATCATTCCCTCAAGATAGACGGGCACATCCAGATTGTTGTTCCTTGCCTCCTCGTCCAAGATGCACATTATGTCCTGTGCCCTTCCTACTGCAAAGGACGGTATCAGTACCTTTCCGCCGCGGTCCACAGTTTTCTTTACATAGTTTATCAGATCCTTCTCCGCGTCCTTTCTGGACGGCTGAATGGCGTCGTTCTCACCGTACGTAGACTCGGTTATGAGGGTCTCAATTCTCTGAAAGTTTGTCGATGCCTTGTTGAAAAGCTTCGACTCTCCGAAATTATAATCTCCTGTGTAAACAAGGTTGTGATCGCCCTCTCCTATATGCAGATGTACAAGTGCAGAACCCAGGATGTGACCTGCATTCTGAAACGTTAGACCAACGTCGGGAGTTATGTCACTTACCTGGTCGTACTCCAAGGCTACAGAATGTTTTACTGCCTTTTCCACGGACTTTGAAGAATACGGAACATCGTTACCTTCTCTCTTGGCAACATCCAGATAGTCCAGGCACAGGAGAACCATGAGGTCGCGCGCTGCAGGTGTCAGATACAGTGGACCATCGTAGCCGTATTCATACAGATAAGGAACAAAACCTATGTGGTCGAGATGTGGATGAGAAACAACGACTGCATCCAGAGACTTTATCTCACCTTCAGGGACCTGAAGGTATGGATACTCGTGGTTGTTGCCCGGCTTTATACCACAGTCGATCATTATTCTGGAGTGGGGTGTCTGTAGGAGAAAACAACTTCTACCAACCTCTCTGCAACCACCAAGGCAAGAAACCCTTGCCCAATCTACCTTATCTATCTCTTCCGAATGTATCTTCTCGCCGATATCATTCAAGAAGTCCTTTCTCCACTCTGATTCCTGGTACAGGACCTTTCTTACGGTGTCAACCACGTCCGAAGAAATAGCAGGAGCTATTTTCACCTGGGGTTTCCAGACCGTTTCCTTTTTGATCTTATCAAGGGTACTACCCCTTTTTCCTATAACCAGGCCGGGCTTGAGAGCTTCTATTATAACTTTACCGAAACCCGGTTGGAAGGTTATCTCTTCTATACCTGCCTCCTCAGGAACTATTTCCTCTATTTTCTCCTTTGCGATCTCTATGTCCTTACGAATAGAAGGGTCAGGCCTGAGCTCTATCCTTTTCTTCAGCTTCTTGACAAGCTTTTTTATGAAATTCCCGTTGCTCTTGAACATGTCCTTGTTCTTCGTGTACAGGACTATGTCACTTCCCTCGAAGCAAACTTCCGAAATCATTGCATTGCTTGGGAGTCCATCTTTGACTTCATCTATAATCTTCATCCAAACACCTACAGAAAATAAACAAGAAAAACATTAACCTCCAAAACATTTAGCCAGTTATGTATTCCTCAACCTCTTCATCATCAAGTACATGGCATCCGTCTGGGTCTATGACCATCACCGAAAACCCGTTTCCAGAAGCTATATCCCTCTCGGAAGCACTTCTTATGGATCTCAGGGCTAAACTAACGGCTGTGTCCCTGTCCATGTGGTCCTCGAAACCATCCTCAAGAAGACCGTAGGCAACCTGCGAACCAGAACCTGTTGCATAGAAGGGATCCTCTCCAAGAACTCCTCCGGCAGGGTCCAGTTGGTAAATTTCTGCCTCTTCTTTTTCATGGTTGTAGCCACCCAGTATGAATAAACCCATATATGGAACCATCTTAGATCCCTGAAGTATATTTGCCATCAAGCTGGCTACTGCCCCGGGGCTCATCTTCCTGTCCTTCCTGTATTTGAAAAGATTGGTCTCTGCCTTCATGTAACGGACAACGGTCTGTATATCTCCCACTGATCCCGCAGTAGTTATACCGATTCCGCCGTCTACTTCGTATACCTTCTTGGCGTTCTTGCT